>DATMEE010000155.1:0-3911 GCA_035557035.1 Phycisphaerae bacterium | reverse complement strand
CTTTCTCGCCGGTGGTTCCGAAGCATCAATCATCCCAATCGGTCTGGCGGGATTCTCGTCCATGAAAGCGCTCAGCACTCGCAACGACGAACCGGAGAAAGCGTCACGGCCGTTCGACCGGGACCGCGACGGATTTATCATGAGCGAGGGCGCGGGCGTCGTCGTCGTCGAAGAGCTGGAACACGCGAAGGCGCGCGGCGCGAAGATTTATTGCGAACTGACCGGATACGGACTTTCCGCTGATGCCTACCATATGACCGCGCCGCCGGCCGATGGCGAAGGGGCCGCACGCGCGATGCAGACTGCCATGGCGCACGCCAAAACGACACCGGACCAGGTCGATTACGTAAATGCTCACGCCACCTCAACTGGTCTCGGCGATATCTCCGAGACACGGGCGCTAAAAACGGTCTTTGGCGAACACGCGCACAAAGTTTCGATCAGCGCGACGAAATCGATGACCGGCCATTTGTTAGGCGGCGCCGGCGCAGTCGAGATGGCCGCATGTGCCCTGGCCATCCGCGACTCCGTTATTCCACCCACAATCAATCTCGAAAATCCCGATCCGGAATGCGATCTGGATTACACGCCGAAGGTCGCGAAGCAAAAGAAGATCCGCATCGCACTCAACAACTCATTCGGTTTTGGCGGTCACAACGCGACGCTCGTCGCGGCGGAATTCAGCGGGTAACCGCTATCGATCGGCGAAAACCGGCGCGGCGGTGATGTCCGACGCGTCGAACGAAAAACCGTGGCCTCCGCTCGAAAGCGCTTTCAAAAGCGCGCCGACGTTTTGCGCGGCGCTGGCGGAATAAAACCGGACCAGCCCAACTGTCGTCCGCCGGCCAAAAACCGTGATCATGATCGTGTCGTCATCGACCGAATTCATGAAGATGTGGTTACCGTTGCCTTGGTGGTAGAGCGCGTTGAATTCGATTTCACCAATGCGCCGGGCCAGCTCTTTCGTGGCGGCAAATGATCCGGCGGCGAGCGCGGCAATGATGGTCACATCCATCACCGTCATGTCTCCAAATTGCGAAATCACATTTCCGCCGCGATCGATCACAACCGTCAACTCGGCTTCCGCCTTCTTTAAGAAATCGCCCAGGACGCCATCGAGATTGGCGACGTCTTCGATGGTCAGGCAAGGGATCGCGTTCATACCGCGGCGCCCGCCTTCTTCGCAACAGGCTCAACTGGAATCGCGACCGGGGGTGGCGACGTTTTCGGCACATCGCTTTGCTTGCTGAATTTGTGCAGCAAAATCTGCGAGACCGCATTGAGCGAAGCGAAAACGTTCTGCCCAGTGCTGGAGACGACCTCGAAGCTCTGGACGCGCTTTTTTCGATTGTTCAACACATACTCGAGGTAATTGACCGGAGCGACATTCTCGAGATCGCGCTTGTTGTATTGGAGGACGTAGGGAATTTCGTCGATCGAGATGTTTTGTTTCGCGAGGTTGTCTTCGAGGTTCTTAAAGCTTTCTACGTTCTCCTCCATCTTTTCCCATTGCGAGTCGGCCACGAAAATCACGCCGTCCACGCTGCGCAAAACCAATTGGCGGGTCGCATTGTAAATCACCTGGCCCGGCACCGTGTAGAGCTGGAACTTTGTGACGAATCCTTTGATGACGACCGCGTTTAGCGGCAGAAAATCAAAGAACAGGGTGCGATCCGCCGCCGTGGCAAGCGACACGAGATCGCCGCGGTTCTCCGGATTAATCCGTTTATGGATGTAGCCGAGGTTCGTCGTCTTACCGCACAGGGCCGGCCCGTAGTAGACGATCTTGAACTGAATCTCTCGGCTCGCGTAATTGATGATCGACATGGAGAAAAAGCTCTAAACGGGGTGAGAATATTTTCGGGAAAGCTCGTGCACGATCCGGCCCAGTTTGTCTCGCGTTTCTCCGGGGAGATCCACGTCGGCATGGAGCGCGGCGAGGCAGAGATTTTCGTGCATGTAAAAGGTGATGGCGCCCTTTACACAAGAAAGGGTCATGCCGCGGAGCGCGCCGAGTTTCGTATCGACCAAATGATTCTCGATTCGCTGCATCAGGGAGGGCGCCATCGCACAAATGCCGTCCGTCTCCAGCTCAGCAGGCAAACCTCCTGCCAGACTGAGTCCATCGCCAAACAGGATCGCGCACGCTTTGACGCCGGGTATTTTGTTAATGTGAGCGACTACGCCCTTGGCATCGAGTTTTTCATCGGTATCGAGAGCGACCTGGAGCGGCGAGCGGAGCGGGCGATCTGAAGCCTTTTCGACTTCTGGAGTGACAGCCGTGTCGGCTGCTTTTTCGTCGGTTGCAGGCGACACGTCTGCCTCTACAGAAACTGCCGGTGCAACCACTGGAGGCGTTACCTCCGCCACCGTGGGGACGACTGGTTTAGCAATGGGCGTTAGCGGAACGTTGAGCAGTTTCGCGTCTTCCTCCGCTTTCGCGGAAAACGGCGTCGCGAAGTTCTGCCCCGCCTCCTGCTCCACCTGGTCGTCCCGCATGCGCAACGAAGCCGCCGGCAAATTCCTCAACACTTCCTGCAACGGCAGCGAAACATCGGATGCGCCCGCTCCTGCCTGAAACAGGCTTCGGTAGTCCGGCGGCAGACTCACTTCGAAAACTTTTGCGGTCACACTGATGCGCCCCACGGCCAACTGCGGCTCGATCAGCGAAAATGGGAGCTCGATCCGCGCTTCCGCCGGAACGCCCTCCGGATCACCCGTTAACTGCATCGGCGGCAGATTTCGCAGGATCGGCTGAAGTGGCAGCGTGATCTTTACTTCGGCAGTGCTCGCGGGTTGGGCTGCAACCGGCAGCTCCGCCTCTGGCGCCGCTGGCGTTTCGGTCGCCGCGGCCAGACTTTCCTTCGTCAACCACGGTTCTGGTTTCGGCCGCGCATCGTCCGACGGCGCCGTCATCTTAAATGGAATGCGAACCGGAGCCGGCGCACATGCTAAAGAATTCGGAACGGACGGCCCGCTTGAGGCTGGAACACTCTCAGGTGCGGGCACGTCCGTTCCATTCGGTGAAAGTTTAAAAGGAATGCGCGTGGGCGTCTGGGGAGATTTTCCATTGGTCGATTGCGGGGGACGCACCGGCGCCTGGCTTGGATACAGGGCGGGCTCGGGTTCGGCGGCGGCGAAAGCTTCCGCCGTGGGCGGCTCCACGCGGACGACCGGCAAATCGCCTGTCTCCATTTGGAGCGGTTCCAGCGTCGTGCCGAACTCGGAGCAATCCTCGACCGCCACTTTCAGAAATGGCGTTTCGACCTGCGGCACGGTCAGGTGGCGTTCCTGGTCCGCGCGCACATGCAGGCTCGTAAACTGTTCGAGCACCTTGGCAAACGGCAACTGCACCTGCCACGTGTCGGCTGGAGAGATGCTGCGCAGGAAAATCTCCGGCACCTGCTCGTAGATGGTCGCGAGCGAAACGGATGGTTTGCCATTGGCCATCCCTTTCTCTACTTCGGAGGCTCGCAACAAAATCCGCCGGCTACCGTCCTCCCCGAGCGGCTTGACGTGCCCGGGCGGCATGCCTGCGATAACATCGGCCAGATCGAGCGAGAGGACGCGCTCGACGTTCGGTTCGAGGGCCAGAGCGACCGCCGGCGGGAGGTCGCGCGGTTTGGCCGGCCCAGGAGAGGCGAATGAAATCGTGCGCGGCGCGGCCGGCGCTGGGGCCACTGCGGTGG
Source organism: Phycisphaerae bacterium (assembly GCA_035557035.1). Taxonomy (GTDB): domain Bacteria; phylum Planctomycetota; class Phycisphaerae; order UBA1845; family UTPLA1; genus JADJRI01. Next base: position 222 of record DATMEE010000155.1, on the reverse strand, counting down.
CGGTCGCCATCTGGCCGCCCATCGCTGTCGAGCGGGCCGCCATTTGAAATGGATCCTGCGGAGCAACCGTGCGGGCCGCGTTTGGCATCACGGTTTTACTGAAGCGTTCGCTGCTCGGTTTTTCGAGCGGGGGCGGCGCTGGCTTCGCCGCAACTGCGACTGTGGCCTTGGGCTCGCCTTTGCCTCGCTTGAAATAACTCAGAAACGGAATCGTCATCGGCT
>DATMEE010000154.1:0-2156 GCA_035557035.1 Phycisphaerae bacterium | reverse complement strand
GTAGCCATGGCCACCGAATGGATGGCAGCGGCACAAACGCTTCGTTCCGATCCATCCGCCGCGAACGACGCCGTAGCGCGCGATTGATTCCGACATGTAATCGGCGCAGCCAGGCGTGTAGCGGCAGCTGCCGGCGAAGAGCGGCGACAGCGTGACTTTATAAGCGCGAATCAGCGCGAGAGCGAAGCTACGCATTCACGGCCTTGCGAGACTTAGACAGCAACGAGACGAACTCGGCTTCGAGACGGTCATACGGCGCGTCGAGCATTTCACGTCGGGGCACCACGACCACGTCGAGGGCGCCGGCCGGTTTGTGATGGCGAAACACCTCGCGAACCAGCCGCTTCGCGCGATTGCGTTCGACCGCGGCGCCCATCTTGCGGGTGGCCGCGATGCCCAGGCGCGCGACGCCCGCGTCGCGTTCCCTGGTGAACATCGTCATGAGGCGTCCCGATCGCTTGAATCCTGTCTTGTAGATGAGTTCGAAGTCGGCCCGCTTGCGGACGTGCTCGGCGGGCCCGAATCCCGTCATTTCTCGTCGGAAACAGTGAGGCGTTTCCGCCCCTTGGCGCGCCGGCGCTTCAACACCTGGCGGCCGTCCTTGGTGGCCATGCGCACCAGGAAGCCATGCCGCTTGGCGCGGCGGCTGGTGTTGGGTTGAAACGTTCGCTTGCCCTTCTTCGATCTAGCCATTTTTCTCCTCGGGTCGAATCAACGATTATAGGCCGAATCCCCCTCCGTCTCATGGTGGTAAAGTGACGTTCCCTCTGGGCCTGTGTCGGATTTCGATTCAGGGATCAGGAGGTGCCCGAAGTTTTCCACACCTGTGGAAAACGTTGTGGAAAAGCCCGCGAATCTGTTGATATAACTCCTTATTTTTCAGTAATTTAACCGTGATGTTAACCGCGACCATTTGGGACCAGGTCCTCAGCCGCATCGAGGGGCAGGTTGGCAAGCACAGCTTTTCGACCTGGTTCAAGCCGACCTCCCTGCTCGCGGACGGGGGAAACAGCCTGAGGATCCGGGTTCCGAACCTGTTGTTCGTGGAATGGCTCCCCAAACACTACTCGGTGGTGCTGGCCGAGGCGCTCCGGGACGTGGGCCGCGGGGACGTGAAGCTGGTGTTCGTGCCGGATGCCCCTGGCGCCGCCGAGGAAGCCCGTCGGCCGGCCGCCTCCGCGGGGTCTTCGTACGGCGCTTCGGCGAGCCAGGCTCAGTTTTCGGGGCCGCCAGAGGCCGAGGAGGCGGAGACGGCGGTCGAGCCGCAACGCGCCGGCAGCCTCATTCCCCGTTACACCTTCGACTCATTCATCGTCGGGCCGTCAAACCAGTTTGCGAACGCGGCGTGCCGCGCCGTGGCGGAAACGCCGTCGCGATCGTACAACCCGTTGTTCATTCATGGCGGCGTCGGATTGGGCAAGACGCACTTGATGCACGCGATCGGCCACTACGTGGTGCAACACCATCCGGGCCTGTCGCTGACCTACATCTCGTCCGAGCGATTCATGAACGAGATGATCAACGCCGTGCGCTTCGATCGCATTCTCGATTTCCGGTCACGCTATCGCAGCGTCGACGTGCTGCTGGTGGACGACATTCAATTCGTCTCGGGCAAGGAAGGCACGCAGAACGAGTTCTTCCACACCTTCAACGCGCTGCACGACGCGCAGAAGCAGATCGTCATCAGCAGCGACCGTCCTCCCCATGAAATTCCCGCTCTGGAGGAGCGCTTACGCTCGCGTTTCGAGTGGGGATTGATCGCCGACATCAACCCGCCCGACATCGAGACGAAGGCGGCGATCCTGAAGAAGAAAGCGGAAGGCGAAGCGGTGCCGCTGCCCGACAACGTCGCGATGTATATGGCCAGCCGCATCAAGACCAACATCCGCGAGCTCGAAGGATCGTTGATCCGCTTGATTGCGTACGCGTCGCTGACCGGCAAGCCGCTCACCATCGAGCTGGCCCAGGACGTCTTGAAGAACGTGCTCGATCACGACGAGAAGGCGGTGACGATCGAGCAGATCCAGAAGTTCGTGGCCGACTACTACCAGTTGAAGCTGACCGAGCTGAAGTCGCGTAACAACTCGAAGTCGGTGGCGATGCCGCGCCAGATCGCGATGTACCTGTGCAAGGCGCTGACGAACGCCTCGCTGCCC
>DATMEE010000153.1:0-2687 GCA_035557035.1 Phycisphaerae bacterium | reverse complement strand
CGAGCGGCTCGAACTCGCCGAGTTCCCCGAGCATCTCATGCCCATCAGCCAGCAGAACAGCCCGCAGATCGCTCTCGGCACGCTGCAGGCCACGCAGCCGTTCGACAGTCTGAAGGCGTGCGATGGCTACGACGCACGGCTGGTTGCGTTCGCGGGCCAGGTGAACGACGTCATCGCCCTGATGAACGAAGGGATCAAACAGGGCGTCGTCCGGCCGAAGATCACGATCGAGCAGTCGCTGCCGCAGATTGAGGCGATGATCACCGAGGATGCGGCGGACTGCGTGCTCTACGACCCCGCGAAAAAGCTAACCGAAAGCGAGTGGCGCGACACGGCCCGCGAGCGGATGCTCGGCGCCACCCGTGTCGCTATCAAGGCACTTAAGAAACTGCGCGATTATCTTAACAACGATTATCTGCCCAGGTGCCGCGACAACATTGGCCACGGCGACCTGCCCAACGGCAAAGCCTGGTACCGCTGCCTCGCCCGCCATCACACCACGACCGACCTGTCGCCCGCGTTCATTCATCAGCTTGGCATCGACGAATTAAAGCGCATCCACGCCGAAATGCTCAAAATCGCCCGTGAATTGGGCCACGAAGGCGATCTCAACGCGTTCATCGAAAAGCTGCGCAACGACCCGGCCCAGCATAACAAGTCGGCCGAAGAGATCATGCGCCGCCATCGCGAGCTGCTCACCCGCAGCGACGCGAATCTGCCCAAGCTCTTTGGTGTCCTGCCCAAGACACCCTACAGCTTCAAGGAGATCGAGCCGTTCCGCGCCGACGGCGCCCCTGCGGCCTATTACTACAACGCTCCCGACGACGGCTCGCGCCCGGCGTATTTCTACGTCAACGTCTACCGGCCCGAAACCCGCCCGATCTACACCATGGAAGTGCTGGCCTACCACGAGGCCATGCCTGGCCACCACCTGCAGATCGCCATCGCCCAGGAAAAAAAGGGCTGGCCGGCGTTCCGACGCTTCGAGCACATCAATGCCTTCATCGAGGGCTGGGCGCTGTACTCCGAAATTCTCGGCTACGACCTGGGCGGCTATCGCGACGCCTACTCGCGCTTCGGCCAGCTCACCTTCGACACCTGGCGCTCGTCGCGTCTCGTCGTTGACACCGGCATGCACTACTTCGGGTGGAGCCGGCAGCGGGCGATCGACTTCATGAAGGAGAACACGGCCCTCTCCGAGCAGGACATCGAATCCGAAATCGACCGCTACATCGCCTGGCCCGGCCAGGCCCTGGGCTACAAGATCGGCCAGATCGAGATCCAGAAGCTGCGCCGCGAGGCCGAGGAAAAGCTGGGCGACCGCTTCGACATCCGCGGCTTCCACGACCACATTCTGGCGGAAGGCTCCATCCCACTCTCGACTCTCCGCAAGCGCATGGAGGCTTGGACCGCCGAACAGAGCCGCGCCCGTAAAACAGAGCCGCGCCCGTAAGGAAGCGGTTACCGCTCGCGGCGGAAACAATCACAAGGTCAGGGCGGATGGATCAGCCCTCCATAGCTAACGAAGCATTTCCACCCAATGGTGGGTCGATAAGGCCGACCCACCCTACGCGCTTCGCCTCGAGGGCTGATGCGGGCGAATCAAGGCCACGGCAAAACCGGAAAAATCTCAGAATTTATGTGAGATTCAGTCCGGACCCTGTCTAGGACTAATGATGGGCCCGTGCGGACTCGCCTGGATTGCCCGCGCCTTTCGCCCATTTTGGAGAACGTTGACATGGAGCGCACTCGGAAGCAATTCTCACGGCCGGTTTTGAGTTTCAGCGCATTGCTCCTGGCGGGCCTGCTGCTCATGGGCGCCGAATGTCCGCCACCCGACGGCAATCAAAACACGAACGGCAACGAGAACACCAACTCGAACGAAAACGAGAATACGAATAACAATTCAAATGACAATGTTGACGACGGCGTCGACACCTCCGGCATCCCCGACGACAACGCCATCGGGTTCCCATCGGCGATCGTGATCGGCTCCGACATCCCGAACGGGAAATTTTTCGTATTTGGCGACGCGAAAAACGTGGATGGCGACGTCGATCCGGACTACACCGCCGACCTCGGCAACAACCTACAGGGGGGAATGACGCTCACCTCGGCCGGATCGCTGTTCGCGATCGGAGGTTCCATCTTCATATTTGACTCGAGGGACTCCATCGAGGCCGGCACGTTTGATCGGCGAATTCACAACGATTTCACGGGTTTGATGGTTGCGCACGCGATGGATCGTGAAAACGATCGATTGTTCATGGGCGGCGATTCGCCTTTCGGAACTCCGTTTACGGGCCACGTCATCCAGATGATTGAGAACATCTCCGATGGGACCCTGGACGGTGAAGTGCCCCCGACGCACGTCTTCAGCAGCCCAGCCTTCGCGACGCGCGGCATCAATTCAATGGCCATCGCGCCGGATGGTCGTCTGTATGTCGTGACGCGCAAGGGCGCCGGCGACGCCGGTCCGCTGGTGCTCGTCTTCCCAGAGGCCCACGAACTCGACGGCGACAACATCCAGCCCGAGCATACGATTTCGTTCACGGAGTACTACAGCGACGACAACGACGCGCCCGGCCGGCTCATCGAGCCCGTGGTCGACGCGGATGACAACCTGATCTTCATCGCCGGGCGCAACGTCGGAGGCACGAGCGAAATCGGCATCGCTTCGATCGCCA
>DATMEE010000152.1:0-4488 GCA_035557035.1 Phycisphaerae bacterium | reverse complement strand
GCTTCCTGGCGGAGGTCTATGGAGCGATGGCTGGTGGCCTGGCCGTGGGTCAGCTCCTGAGCATCATCGTCGGAATTGTCTTCGGTCTCCTGCTGATTAGCGCGGTCAACACCGCGATCGTGGCGCTCATTGGCGTGGTTTACATGATGGCGCAGGATGGCGAAATGCCGCGGCAACTGGCCAGGCTCAATCCCCACGGCGTGCCGCGCATCCCGCTCATCGCCGCCGTCGCCATCCCAATCGTGGTGCTGGCGGTCACCAAGGATTTCGAAGCCCTCGCCGGCCTTTACGCCATCGGTGTGGTCGGCGCGATCGCGGTAAACCTTGGCTCCTGCACTTTCAACAAACGACTTGGCCTTCACTGGTTCCAGCGCCTGATCATGGGGACAACGTTTGCGATTCTCGTGGCAGTCGAGCTCACTATCGCGAAAACCAAACCGGAAGCGCTTTTCTTCGCAATCTGCGTCCTCGGTGTCGGCTACCTCCTGCGCGCGTATTCGCACAAAGCGTCCGGCCTGAAGACCATGACCGTGACGCGGCAAGTCGCGGAGATGGTCACGCCCGACCTCGCCGCTACGATGGAATCGAGGTTGGCCGAAGGACAAAAGATCATGGTGGCGGCGCGGGGGATTACCCCGGCGCTGGCCTTCGCGCTGGAAGAAGCACAGTTGCGCAAAGCCACGCTCTGCGTCCTCTACGTCAAAGAAATCGCGGTTTATTTCTCGGGTGCGCCGACTAATCTCGGCCGCACGAGATGGCAGGATGATCCGACGGCCAACGCTATCATGTCGCTCACGATGAAGCTTGGCGCGGAGCGCGACATTCCGGTGCTGCCGGTTTACGCCGTCAGCGAGGACGCGGCTGCAACCATTCTCGATCTCTCCGCCACGCTCGGTGTCGACTACCTCATCATCGGCGCGTCGCAACGCAGCGCCATGGCGAAGCTGCTCGGCGGCAGCGTCGTGACCAGCGTGGCGGAACAGCTCCCCGATTCGATTCGATTGGTCATTTACGGCTGAGGAACATAGGCTTTTAGCCTGTGCGCCCAGCGGACATTGTGTCCGCTGCTCCCGGAAATCAGCGGGGCTGAAAGCCACGCTGGCCGCACAGGCTGTAAGCCTATGTTCCGTTCGCCAGCCGCCGCCACACCGATCTCCCCTTGCCAACGGGCCTTCCGTTGGGACAATTCAACGCCATGAATCCATCCGACACCACGGAAGCAACTTCGGATGAAACGATTCGCGCGGAGATCAAGGCGCTGCTCCCGGCCCTGGTCGATCGCTCGCCCGGCGAAGCGGCCCGGATGCTGCAGGATTACCCAGAGGATTTCATCGCCGGGATGCTGGCCTCATTGAACCCGGCCCTGGCCCAGAGCGTCCTGGAGCGCTTCCCCTACGACCAGCGCCAGAAAGTCATCGCCGGCGCTCCTCCTGAAATACGCAAGCAATGGATCCGGAACGAGAGTTATCCGGAAAACTCCATCGGCCACATGATGGAGCCGGCGCTGGCTGTCTTCCATCCGGAGACGACGGTCGCAGAGGCCACGCGCGAGCTGCGGCATTTCGTGACGCGCGCTTTCATTACCTACATCTTCGTCGTGGACGATAAGGAACGCCTGCGCGGCGTGGTGGCGATGCGGGAGATGTTGCTCGCCCGCCAGAATCAGCCGCTCTCCGAGATCATGATCTCCGATCCGTTTTATCTCAGGCCCGACATGCAGCTCGTCGAAGCAATGAAGGCGACCATGGTGCGGCATTATCCGGTTTATCCGGTCTGCAGCAAGGACGGCAAATTACTCGGCCTGATCCGCGGCCAGATGTTGTTTGAGGCGGAAACGGTGGAGCTGAGCCTGCAAGCGGGAACCATGGTCGGCGTGGAAAAGGAAGAGCGGCTCACGACTCCCTGGCCCCGGAGCTTTCGCTTTCGCCATCCGTGGCTTCAGGCAAATCTCTTTCTGGGTTTTCTCGCGGCGGTGGTGGTCGGTTATTTCCAGGGAACGATCGATCGATTGGTGGCGCTGGCAGTTTTTTTGCCGGTGGTGATTGGCCAATCTTCGAACACCGGAGTGCAGACGCTCGCGGTTGCGCTGCGCGGAATGACGCTGGGCGAATTGAAGTCTGGCCAAGAGTTCGGCCTGGTCATCAAAGAGACTTTGCTGGGCCTGCTCAACGGCGCTTTGACCGGCTTGAGCGCTGCCGCCGGGATGTTTGTCTTTGCCTCGATGCAAAAAAGCCCGAACGCGTTGTCGCTCGCCTTCGTCGTTTTCGCCGCACTGGCCGCCAGCTGCCTCATCAGCGGAATTTTTGGCGCTTCGATCCCCTTGATCCTGCGCAAGCTGGGAACCGACCCGGCGAACGCTTCCAGCATTGTGCTCACCACCATCACCGACGTTTGCACACTGGCGGTGTTCCTCGGGCTCGCGACCTGGCTGATCTGAGTTTCACTGGCGGCGGCGTAGATAAACTCTAGCCGGAATCCGCCAGGCCCTACGTAAAATTTCGCGCGCGATACCATTTCATCAGCGGTGTGACGGAAATTCCGTGGACGAGGACGGACACGGCGATCACGATCAGGGTGATCGAGACGAGGCGTCCGGCGATTTCCTCCGGCATGCCATGCGTAATCGCGAAAGCGATGTAATAGAGCGATGCAATGCCGCGAATACCGAACCAGCAGATAAGCCCGTGCTGAACCAGTGTGACCCGCTTGCCGGGCACCCCCAGGACGACCGCCACCGGCCGGATCACGAGAAACAGCACGGCGGCGAACCACAGGTCGGTCCAATCCACTAGGTCGGGTGTCAGCATGGCCCCCACGAGCAGCACAACGCCAACCTCTACAATCCGTTCCAACTGCTCGTTGAACCCGAGCACCGCTTCGGCCATAAACGCGGGAGCTTTCTTCGGGTGGGTCGCAATCTCCTCCTTTTTCCCCGCCGAAGCCAGTTCTGCGATCTGCTCTGCCGGAGTCTCGCGTGAGTGGTGGCGCTCCAGCAAGCGCAGCGCGAGTCCAGCGGCGAATACCGCGAGAAAGCCATACGTGTGTGCGAGAAGTGCGATGCCATAAACGAGTGCCATCAAGCCGAGAGCGAGGAACTCATCGAGCCCGAAGCCTTCTTTGTGCTCCCGCCGAAGATGAAGCACCAGTGTTCCCACGAGCACGCCGACTCCGGCGCCAATCCCAATACCGCCCGCGATCGACCACACCACGTCGATCGCGAACCAGCGCCAGCCCCATTCCCCAATTTCGTGCAACCCCATTAAACCAAGGCCGAGCATCACGAAGGGGAAGGCCGTTCCGTCGTTCAGCCCAGCTTCTCCAGTAATGCTAAATCGCAAACGGTCGCGATCGGCAGCGCTCTCCAGTTGCACCTCCGAGGCGAGAACCGGGTCCGTCGGGGCGAGCACCGCGCCGAGTAAAACGGCCGCGCCGAGGGGCAGCCCGAGACCGAAGAAGCCGACCAGCGTCACCAGCCCGACCGTGAAGGTCATGGAGACAAACGCCAGGCGCACTGGAATCCACCAAACCTTGTCACGCCAGGACACGCGCAGTTTTAGCCCTGTGGTGAACAGCGAAATGACGACCGCGATTTCAGTGATCCGTTCGAGCAAGGCCGCACTCGGGATCGGTTCGATCAAGAGCAGTCCGAGTCCGACCGGGCCAAGCACAGCCCCGAACCCGAGATAGATCATCGTGCCGGTAAGCGGGAGACGCTTCACGAAGGTGCTGGAAACCGCGATCATCACCAGCAGGAGCCCGATGAGCAAATACCAGAATTCGGGTTTCATACGCGGGGTCTCATCCGAATCGCACCTGCATCAACCACCGCGCAAGCGTTGCATATCGAACATGAAGACCCAGCACTAGTTGAGGCTCGGATCGATTTCCGGGGACAACGCAAACCGCCGCACACTCTTACCACCGGGTTCGTTCCCACGGTCAAACCCTTTCAACTCTCAAATCGATCATCAAGCAACGAATACGGCCCAACTCAGCAACAGGACGCTAGCGAACAGGCCCATGACAAAAGTCAGATAGGCGAAACGCAAAAACCGGTATTTCTTCGCGGCCAGAAACACGCCCAGAGTATAAATCTCGCGCACCTGGGCTTCGTAAGTCCTGCTCGGGTCGTTCATCATCTCCTCCATTGCCGCCGCGAACTGCTCGTACTCCATGGCGACAAAACTTCCGAAGAAGAGAAGATTAAACTTCGGATGACGCACGTCCGGGAGGGTCTTTTTGATGCGGAGAGGCGTGCCTGGCATCACGGCGAAAGTCGCGAGCACGATCGTCAGGAGCGATGAAATCATAAGAGCGATCACAGCCATCCTGAACTGTTCGCGGACGATAAACGGCGAGGAGAACGTGAGCATGATGGCGGCAATCGTCATCAGGCCGTTCGCTTTCAGGTCCGCCATCACACTGAGCTGAACGTGGTGGATGCGGGTTTGCCGAAGCATGTGATCGAGATGGGAGCCAGCCTGTTGA
>DATMEE010000151.1:0-11510 GCA_035557035.1 Phycisphaerae bacterium | reverse complement strand
TGGCGATCGACGCGCTGCCAGCCGACATGCCGGAATGGCTGAAGTCGCCCCAGGTTCGGGAGCGGCTGGTCTATTTGTCGAGCGAGCCGGACCGTTGGCGCGGTCAGCACAACGTTCATCTCGATCACATCAGTAACCCCGATCATTACATCGACGAGGAGATGCTCCACGATTTCGGGCTGAGCTTGAAGACCCTGCCGCCGCTTCGCCTGCAATTCACCGACTTGATGGCGGTGAAGCGGGCCGAGAATCCGGCGAAATTCTCAAAAAGTGAAGGAGGCGACAAGCGTCCTGACCGGGATTACACCCGTCTCTTTCCCGGCTTTCTGCCGTATCGCATCGCCGAGTTGCAGTGGCAGATCGCGGCCGGTTGGACGCAGTTGAAGACCTATGAGGCGCATCCCGATCGAGTATCGCAATCGATGCTCCGCAACGCGAGGGAGAACATCGTCTATTCGATGGGGATTCTGAGCCATTACGTCGGCGACGGGTCGCAGCCGCTGCACCTCACGCTCCACCATCACGGCTGGGTGGGAGAGAATCCGAAAGGCTACACGACCGACCGCAAGTTTCATTCTTATATCGATGGCGGCGTGATCGATTTTCATGCGATTACCTACGACGATCTGAAAACGCGCTGCAAGTGCGCCCGGAGCGTCTCAACCGCCGAGTATTGGCGGGACATCAATTCCTATTTGCTTGAAACGTTCGCGCTCGTCGAACCGCTGTATGAGCTGGAAAAGTCCGGAGACCTGAGGCGCGAAGAGGGGAAGAAATTCGTTGAGGACCGCCTGATCAAAGGAGGCGCGGCGCTGGCGGGCGTATGGGTCGCCGCCTACAAGGGCGCGCATCTGGATGAATTTCGCGTTGATCGATTGAAGAATCGGTACCCGCACGAGCCGGGCCGCGCGAAGAGACCAGACTCCAACCCCGTCCCCGTTGAACCGTAGCTGGCGCGTAAGAGCGCAGGCACGGGCAAGCACACAACGGCTTGCCCATGCCCGCGACGAATTCGCCAGCGGCGTGACGAGAAAAATTTTCTCTTACTGACCTGAAGAACCGCTCCGATCATGCCTGCGTAATAGATGCATATGACAATTGCGCGGTCGGCAGGTGCGATCGAAACACTTCCGGGACTCCCCTCAGGCAACCAGTTCCGCAGCCTGCTCCTTGAAGCGGCGCCGGAGTCGGGCAATCACTTCTTTATGAATCTGACTGACGCGCGACTCGGACAGGTCGAGGACCAATCCGATTTCGGCCATGGTGAGACCCTCGGTATAGTAGAGGACCAGCACGAGGCGCTCTTCGCGATTGAGGCCTTTGGTAATGTAGTCCGTGAGCATCTGACGGGAAACGCGCTGCGACGGGTCGATGGCTCGGCTGTCCTTTACGTCCCATCCGCTGGGCGAGCCGCGATGCTGACTTTCCTCGTCAGTCTGCACCGCGGAGAAGTGGACCTCGTGCCCCAGCCGGGAGAGACGGGCCAGTTCGGTGTACCGTTCGAGGCTCATGTCCATCTTGGCCGCGAGTTCGTGTTCGGTGGGGGGCCGGCCGAGGGAGGAGTCGAGCAGTTCCTTCCGTTGCATCCGTTGCTTTTCAAAGCTGCGTACCGTGCGAGATTGGCCATCGAGCGTGCGGAGCCAGTCCATCACGGCGCCGTGGATGCGCTGCTGGCAAAAGGTCTCGAATTTCGCCTTGTGGCAGGGATCGTAGGCCTGCACGGCTTCGAACAGGCCGTCATACCCCGCCGAGCAGATTTCATCGTAGCTGACCTGTGCGGGCAGCTTTTGCGCGAGGCGCGCGGCCATCATGTGGACGAGAGGTCGATAATGCTCCACAAGCTGATTTCGAATCGTGTCGGTCTGGGACTTCAGATATTCCTTCCAGAGCGCGGTGACGTCGCTGCTGCGCGATGCCTTCATGCGGAACACTCCTTTGTTCGCTGTCGAGGGAATCGCCGGCTGTCCGGCAGGCGGACCTCGTTGGGGGCTTCGCCGACCAACGCATAGATGGGGACTTCGTGGGGCAGATTCGTGGCAGACATCCCTGTCTGCCGGGGGGAGAGTTGGACTGACACCTCCTTGTGATTGCGGCGGGAGAAATATACCACCCTTCTCGCGCGAATCTACTAAGAAATATTCTGAATTTTAAAAATTTTTTCAGCCGGCCTTTAGACCGTTCGTCAGCCTGACACAAACGCGCAAATCGTGCGCTTCAACGCTTGGAAAACGCCAAAACAATCAGCAGCACCACGATGACGACCAGTTGCAGGACGGCCGCGGAGATGAGCCAGACTGGCTGCGACGGCTGCGCAGGCTCGGCCGGCGGGCCATATCGCGAATGTGCGAATTCTTCGGCATTTTCCTGGCTGCCGTCGGTAAGGCCCTCGAGGAGTTTTTCGTTGAAAGCGCCGCGGGCTTGGAGGGGTGATTTTCCATCGCGGATGCGTTCGAGATCGATGAGCAGATCGGCGGTGGACTGATAGCGCAGATTCCGATCCTTGGCCAGCATGCGTTCGGTCACTTCCGCCATGCCGGTGGAGAGGGATTTGTTGATGTGGTCGGGCGGCACCAGCGGCTCCTTCAGGTGCTTCTGCATGATCGACGCGGGCGTGGAGCCGTCAAAGGGCACCTTGCCGGTGACCATGTGGTATAGCGTGCCGCCCAGGGAATAGATGTCGGCCCGAAAGTCCACGTCGGTGACGCCCCGAATCTGCTCCGGAGATATGTAATAAGGCGTGCCAAACGCGCGGCCCTTTTCCGCCTCGGCGGCGGCGACGTCGTCGGCCTGGCGGGCGAGGCCCATGTCGGCCAGCTTCGCCACCTTGTCCTTGGTAATCATGATGTTCTTCGGCTTCACGTCCCGGTGAATGAGGCCGCGGGCGTGGGCGTGCTCGAGGGCGCGGGCGATCTGAATGATGACGTGGAGGGCGTCTGCTTCCGTGTAAACCCGGCTGCGTAACAGCTCGTCATAGACGGTTTCGCCGTCAACGAATTCCATCACGAAATAGTGGTAGCCAGAGTACTCGCCGACGTCGATGGCCTGAACGATGTTGGCGTGGTTGAGCTTTGCGGCCGCTTTTCCCTCTTTGTAAAACCGCTGCACGAATTCGGGGTCTTCGCTGAGCTTCTTGGGCAGGATTTTGATCGCGACCGTCCGATCGAGCGAAAGCTGCTTGGCCTTGTAAACGCTGGCCATTGCCCCGGCCCCGATTTTCTGCTTCACCTGAAAGCCGGGGATGTGCATGAAGGACTGGCTGCCCGTGTCCTCGGGCGAGGGCTCGCGCAGGCGCTTGAGCTGTGAGGCGGTCAGGACCCCGGCTTTCACTAGGATGTCCGCGAGTTTTACGTTTCGGCCCTCATCCCGAAGCTTGTCGCGTTTCGCGATGCACTGCTGGATTTCGGACAGGGTCGCCAGCCGGGACTCGACGGCCGCGCGGCCAAGCTGCGTATCGCTCAGGCTGCTCGTCTTGGAATTGGAATGGGGAAGTTCGGTGGACATTTTAGGTCGTCGTTCGCCGGGCTTGGGGCCATCGGTGGGAGGCGGGCGCGGCGGGAAGAGCGGAATCCCGCACTTAAGCCTATGACCGCTCAAGGGCTTAATTCAATTCGAGATTGCGGGAATGATGACGAATTCAGGGGGGGTTGGTCAATGCGAAATGCGGCCTATCGGACGCAATTGCGCTGGAATTTCAGATTTCACAGGCCCTTTTATCCGGCGGGAACGGGCCTCAGCGTCACATTCGAGACGCCGGAGCTGGACGAAGCGAGCGGGGTCGGAGTTCCTTTTCTCAGGCGCCCTAGGCAGGCATTCACAAAGAAACGCCAGGGATCAGGTGTGAAGGGCCAGATCGAGGCCGCGCGGGCGAAGTCACGGGCGGCGTGGAGGTGTTCTCCGTTACCCAGGTAGTGCATCGCGGCCCGCTCGAAGACCCGGGCACGAGCGCGACGAAACAGTCGTCCGGTCCGATCGAGTTGCGAATAGAGCAGCAGATAATCGTTGATCAGCTCGAACATTCCGCGCCGCATTTTTTCCGGGTCGGAAAAACTCGCCGGCCCGGGCCGCTGACGAATAAGGGCATGGGGGAGTATCAGACCGCGGTGTGTCGCCAGCAAGTCGATCGCCAGCCGCCGGTCTTCCGAAAGCTTGCCCTCGGTGAATCCGCCGACCGCAAGGAAGGCGTCCCGCTCGATCACGATCGATGAGCACAAACCGGTGAAGACATTTCGGACAAGCAATTCACGCCGAAGCGCCCGCGGGTCGAGGCTCCCCGTCCACTCGTACTTGAACCACGCCTGCTCGCCGGCGGACCACGCGAGTGCCGCTGTGATGGCAAAATCCGCTTCGGGCCGTTGTTCCAGGGCGGCGAGCTGGATTTCGAGCTTTTCCGGATCCCACACGTCGTCGGCGTCCAGAAACGCAAGCCATCGTCCCCGCGCCGCGCGGGCGCCGGTGTTTCGGGCTGCCGAAGCGCCGGCATTTTCTTTCTTGATGTATGTGAGCGCGTCATCATAACCGCGGCACACGTCCGCGGTCGAGTCGGTGCTCCCGTCATCGACGACCAGAATCTCATCCGCCGCGCGGGTTTGATTCAGGACGGAGTCAACGGCGCTGCGAAGCGTATCCGCGGAGTTATAGGTAGGAATGATCGCGCAGACGGAATCCGGGCCAGGGTTCCGAGGGATTGCCGCACGATCGTCGACGCGTTGCTGCATTCTTATAAATCGGCCGATGTGGCGGGGAGACTAAAAACCGGATCGCCCGGCGGTGGCAGGGCAGGTCGTTTGAACATATCCTTTAACCGATGGGAGAAATTGGTCGTGCCCACGCTTGAACGCATAAATCCGCAGTTGGAACTCGGCATTCCCCCCGAACGCATGCCGCGGCACGTCGCCATCATCATGGACGGCAACGGCCGCTGGGCCAAACGCCGCGGTCTGGAGCGCGTCAAAGGACACGAGGCCGGCGCCGCGAACGTGCGCGAAATCGTCACGCATTGCGCGCGGCTCGGCCTCGAGGCCCTCACACTCTACAGCTTCAGCACCGAGAACTGGAACCGCCCGATTGAGGAGATCGGGCATCTGATGAAGTTGTACGTTCACTATCTCGTCAAGGAGCGCGGCGAGATCATGGACAACGACGTGCGGCTCATTCAGATCGGCCGCCGCGCGGGCCTGCCTGAGGAGGTGCTCCGCGAGCTGGATGAAACCGCGGCGCTATCGCGCAGTAACACCGGCATGAAACTCTGCCTCGCACTGAATTACAGCAGCCGGCTGGAGATCGTCGACGCGATCCGCAACATCGCGCAGCGCGTCGCGGGCGGAGAACTTAAGCCTGAGGCGATCGACGAAACGCTCGTCAGTGAATCGCTTTATACGGCGGAAGTGCCCGATCCTGATCTCCTGATCCGCACCGCGGGTGAGATGCGCGTGAGCAATTTCCTGCTCTGGCAGATCAGTTATGCGGAACTCTACGTCACCGAGACGCTGTGGCCGGATTTTCACGTGGCGGACTTGAACGACGCCTTTCGGGCGTTCGCGGCGCGCGAACGGCGATTTGGGCGAGTGTTGCCTTGACTGAAGTTCATCATCAATGACACGAAAGCCCGTCATCATCGCGCATCACTTAATCCTGACAGGCTATGGGCATTGGCTGGCAAACGATCCTCGCGGTAGCGGTTCAATGGAAGTATATATTCCGCACCTCGCGGAACTGGGTGAAGTTCACGCCGGAAGAAAAAAGATTCAACCGCAGCGCTCCGTTGTTCGCGAGTCTTATCAAAAAGCGGAGCACCGGTTGAAACACGAACTTCTCTGGTTCAACGACGCGAAGAGGCAAGCGATTGGAGAGTCATTCTCACGGATCATCCCAACACAACGTTATACTGTGTACGCTTGCGCAATTCTGCGAAATCATGCGCACCTCTGCGTTCGCAGGCATCGCGACGATGCCGTTGCGATCTGGCATCAATTCGCGGATGAGTCATGTGCATCGCTCCGGGATCAGCGATTGATCCCGAACGAGCACCCGCTCTGGAGCGCTCGCCCAAGCAAGGTGTTCCTGCACACGCCCGACGACATCTATCGAATCGTTCGTTACATCAACAACAATCCGATGAAAGAGAAGCTTCCCGCGCAGACATGGAATTTCGTATCTGATTACACCGGGTGGCCTCACGTACGAAGCAACCTCGCGAAGAAATAAAACTCCAATCCAGCTTGCTTCTTCGCGTCTTTGGACACGCACATGACACCTGGCCGTTTCATCGTCAGGCTCGCCGGAGCGCGTCACGAGAATCTCACGTACGATCAGTTGATCGAGCTCGTTGACGGAAACCCCGGCGAAATCTCCGAAATCCTCCGCGTTCATCGCGTTCACGGCGATGGAACGATGGACCTCGTCGGCGTATCGCCCAACGCGCTTCGCGCACGCGATGGGTTGCTCCTGCTCTGGCACGACATCGCCTCCGCCCGTCGCGACTACGATGCGCTGATCGCGCTCGCAAATCGAGCGCCGCCGCCAGTCCGAATCGAATTGCAGCTCGCTCACACGAAAGACGATGCGGCGCCGCACGTCGTCGCGCTGACATTCCCGCTCGCCTGCGGCGAAGGCGTCGGGCAGTGGCTCATCGCCGCGGGTTTCAAGACGCGCGCGCCAATTGATGCCTCACCCTCGCATCTGCGACAATTTGAAGACGCCGTCTCGCAGATCATTCTTTCTGCGACGTTGGCCCCTGAGCAGGCCGCAGAATGAGCGTCACCTTCGTTCCCACCGGCGGGATTACCTCGGTCCGCGCCCGCAGCCACAACGAGCGATCCGAATCGGTGTGCAGATCGGGCAGGCACAGCAGGGCGG
Organism: Phycisphaerae bacterium; assembly: GCA_035557035.1. GTDB lineage: Bacteria > Planctomycetota > Phycisphaerae > UBA1845 > UTPLA1 > JADJRI01. The sequence goes on along the minus strand of DATMEE010000151.1, from coordinate 4,655 downwards.
TATCAAAATTGACCACCGTCACCACAGTGCCCTCGACATCTGCGGCGAACCGGCCTTTCTCGTCGCGCTTCGAGCCAGCGAAAATCCAGTGCGTCTGCTGCATGGGCGCGTCGCGCTCCAAGTCGTACATCCAGTCGCTCGCCGAATGTTCTACAGTTTCGCTGTCTTTTTCGTAACGGACGCGCACATCCACGGCGTCGCCGCTCGCCTCAGTGATCGTCTGCGTCTCAAGGTCGTATGAGACCGGATGCCCCGGCTCCAGCCCGATCAGCCCCAGCGCCTGATAGATGTGCTCCGGCTTTACGCGAAGCAGCAAGATCGTCTCATGCTCCTTGGGGACCGGCGCTTTGGCGTAAGCAAACAACTCCAACTCCGCTTCTCGGAGGATAACCCCGCTCTCGATTTCAACCTGCGGCACGCGATAGTCGATGCGGATGCCCGGCCGGAAATCGACGACTCGTTTCGCGGCGCTCGTCTCCTTCTCCGCAGGCGTTCGGCCTGCCTCGCCTTCCTGATTAGCGCGAACGCCCGAGTCATCCCGCGTGCATCCCCACGTGGAGACAATCGTAATGACTAAGATGAAGGTAATGGATCGCCGCCCTAGCTTCATCCGGCGCTCCTTACGCTCTGCCGCGCCCGCCGCAGGTTCTCCGCCGCCACCGGATTGTCAGGGTTGATCTCCAACGCGCGCTCGAAACACTGAATGGCGCTTCGAATCTGAGCGACCGCACGCTGCCCATTCCCGAATCGCGCCGCTTCATTTGCCAGGTTGGCCCGCGATATCCCCAGGTTGATCCACGCCTCCTCATAATCGCTCCGCAATCGGACCGCTTCTTCGCAGAGAATCTCGGCGCTTCGCCACCATCCCAGCGAAATCGGCACAGCCGCGATTTCGCCGGAGCGCAATGCCCGGGCAGCATCGGTCTCGCTTCGGTCCTCAATCCATTTCTTGACGTCGATGGTGCTTTCTGAAGCAGGCTTGTCTCGAATGAGAGAGGCGTGCGCCTCGATTCGACGGACGAAAATCACAGCCGCCGGATCGACGTAGGTGAGCGCCCACTCTCCGGAATCCTGCATCAGAGCCTTCACCAGAGGTTGCGTATAGTGCCCGGGGTGCAGAAGCACAGCGTTGATACCCATGCGAACGAACTGGCTGGCATGAGAAACTTTGCCGATCCCGAGATCAAACGCCGTTCGCAGCGCTTCGTCGCGATAGGCGAATGTATTGGTGTTCACAAAGAGCTTGAACCGCTCAGGCAGCCAGGGCAGAACGTTGCTGGAAACGAGATAGTCCACGAACAATTCCGGCTGAACCGCTGGGTGTGCTGACAGCCATTTCACCGCTTCCATCGGAAATGTCGCGGGAAGGTAGCCCGTGCCCCATTCGCGGGTGATGCGGCGCTCCACGAAATAAGTGCGTCCGGACGCGGCATCGGCCGCCAGGGCAAGCGAGATGACAACGATGGCGAAAGCCACGAACCAGCGCTGCTTGCCGTGATGCGGTGAGTCGAGATTGCGGAAAAAACACGCCGCGATAATCGAAACAGCCAGCGGTCCCACGACCATCGCAAACTGCGCGACGTTGCGCCGCATTTGCGTTGACATCAGGAACATCAGCAGCAACACAGTGGCCGGTCCAACCAGCCCGTGCCGAAGGAGCATGACCAAGGCAACCGCCGCCAACGGCAGCATCGCCACATAGGCCCAGATAGTGCGATGATTGATCGATTCACCGACGAACTCAAAGGGTGACCTGAACTCCGTGATCTCGCCCCACGCGCTCTTTGACGATTCGGCATCGCCGCTTCCCATCACGGACTTCTGTTCGAGAAACTCGAGCGTCCTGAGCGGAAACAGCGCGCCGCGATAACCCCACGGATGAACCGTGCACGCGGCCATGAACAAACCCAGAACGACGCTCATACGCCTGAAGTTTCTCAGCGCCGTGCCGAGATCACCGCCTTGCGCGGATCGTCGTCGAACGTATTTCCACGCCGCGTCGAGCCAGAAAGCCCCTGAGAGAAACACCCCGACAAGAAAATAGCTGTGCAGATTGACCCATGCAATCTGCAACAGAAGCAGCGCCACGATCGACTTCCAAGTCCGAACGCCTCGCACGAAGATCGCGAGCTGCCACAACATCGCCGCATAGCTGAACAGCTCCGGCCTCATGCTGAATCGCTCGTAGGCCCCCAGCGCCGCCAGCAGCCATGCCGCTGACACCGCCAGCCAACTCGCGCCCATGAAGCGAACAACGGCGGCGACCCCCGCGAAGATGATGCCGATCAGGACGAGCCGCAGCGCGATCAAACCGCCGGGGCCACCCCATCGTTCCGCCAACGCCATGACGACCTGCGAGCCCCAGTTCGCATTCACAAAAGGGACCGCAATCTCTTTCATCAGAAACGGATCCGGCTCGAATCCGACGATGTATCCGGTGTCAAGGAAGTGACGCCCATAGGCGACGTGGTAGCCGATATCCAGGCTGCTCAGCTTGAACCAGGAAAGTGAAACGACGAGGATGCCCGCAAACCCGCAGGCAACAACGCCCGGCCAATCAAATGATGCCCGTGCAACAAAAGCGTCACCCCCATCCTTGCGGAGAGGGGCTGACCCAACAGGCTGCCCGGGCTTCTTCACGCTGATTAAAACTCTCGCAGGTCCAGCCGCTTCCGCAGAAAGGCGCGGTAATCCGCATCAAAGGCATCCAGCCTATCGGTGATGTAGGCGCGAAAAACCGCCTCTCCCAGGCTCAATTGGCCCGCCGTATCCGCCGAAAGAAGCGCCGTCGCCTTTCGATGCATCGCCTCGGTGCCCAGTTCATCCAGCAGCAGCTTGAACCCGGCGTGATACTTGTTCGTCAGCGGCGAGTCGAGAAGGAACAGCACCAGCGACCATTCCTGGGCGTAGTAACTGCGGACGTGACTTGACTGCTTGTGAACGGCGATGCCGGCGTTCGTGTCCAGTATTTCCCGCAGCGGAATCAGGGCGTCGTTCGCCAGCGCTTCGCGCATGGCCGCGCTGCGCAATGAATTGTTTTGCGGAATGAATGTCGGCCGGTTGTGGAAGTCGATCTCAAACGCCTCAAAGTAGCACGCCAAACCCTCGTTGATCCACGCGGGGATCAGGTGACGTCCGGTGATCTCCAGGTACTGGTGCAGCCCCTCATGCGCCAGAATCGAAAATGTCGTCGCCTGGTTCGTGTAAAACGAGACAGTCACCCCGCCTTCCGAGTACCCGCCGTGTCGAATCTGCTTGTACGTCGCGGCACGCGGCCCGGCGAACTCCTCGGTGAATCGCGACCACTCCGCGCGCCGAAGAAAGACGTACGTCTTCATTCGCTCCGTCGGCGCGGCCGCCGTGGGCAAAACCCGGCGATATTCAAGATAGCACGCCTCCATGAAGGTCGGCAGGGCATCGAGAAACGGCTTTCGTTTGCACGTCGTGTAAATCTCGTAGTGATCCGAGACGATTTTTGTCCCCTCGACACCCTTGTATTTCCAGGCCTCGGTGGAGAACGCCACCGCTTCATGGCGCTGATTCAACTGGCAACCGGCGGCCCACCACGCAAAAAGAACCAGTGCAAACAGGGCCGTGGTGGAGCGTCCAATCTTGGAGAATGGAAGATAGGGGGGATGCCGCGTTCGCTCATTCATGGGTCACATCCTAGTCAAAGGCGAACAATTTCCAAGCCCAATCAGAGCCGTCCCGGCGCGCCGGGATCAGGACGCGATGTCGCATCGGCAAACACTTACGATCTCGCGAGCGTTTGCCCATCAGGTCGACGGGTGTCTGGTCTTTCCCTATCATTCGTTTGACCCGATATTCGCGATTCGATCGCCGTTCGTGAGAGAACAAATGCCCGACCTCGAAAAGCTCATCATCATCGGCTCCGGCCCCGCCGGCTGGACGGCCGCCATCTATGCCGCCCGCGCGAATCTCAGCCCCCTGATCTTCGCCGGCCGCGCGAAACAAGTGCCTTCTACGGAACTTCCCGGCGGCCAGCTCATGCTCACCACCGAGGTCGAGAACTACCCCGGTTTCCCGCACGGCGTGACCGGTCCCATGCTGATGGCCTATTTCGCCCAGCAGGCCGTTCGCTTCAACACGCGCATCGTCTCCGACCGCGGCATCGTCACAAACGTCCCCGAGGACGACACACCGGCATTCGACTGGCACGATTGCAGGAGCGTCGATCTATCGGCACGCCCGTTTAAAGTCGTCGGCGAGGATGACACGGTCTATCAGGCGAAGTCGCTGATCATCGCCACCGGCGCCACCGCGAACTGGCTCGGCTTGGATAGCGAGCAACGCCTGGCCCGCACCGGCGGCGGCGTCAGTGCTTGCGCCGTCTGCGACGGAGCGCTGCCGGCCTTCCGCAACAAGGAACTGGCGGTCGTCGGGGGGGGAGATTCGGCGGTCGAGGAAGCCACCTATCTCACGAAATACGCGTCGAAGGTCCACATGATTCATCGCCGCGATGCGCTGCGGGCCAGCAAGATCATGGCCGAACGGGCGCTGAATAATCCAAAGATTGAGATGATCTGGGACACGCACGTCACCGACGTGCTCGGCGACAAAAGCATCAGCGGGCTCAAGCTTCAGAATTTGAAAACGGGGGGGGAACGCGTTCTTCCCGTCGGCGGTCTCTTCCT
>DATMEE010000150.1:0-2935 GCA_035557035.1 Phycisphaerae bacterium | reverse complement strand
ATCGTCGGCTGCGGTCGTTTGCGTGATTGACGATTCTATCTCCTTTTCGGCTCCCATCGCCTGCAAGAATGATCTCCAGCACTACGCGACTTCCCTGGAGGGCCGGGCGGAATTCGCCTCTCTTGCGCAGGCCGCCGCTGGCGCGGGTGGAGTCTTGTTCGACATCGGCGCACATTGCGGCCTGATTTCCGCACTCTGGTGCGCCGCAAAACCGGGCAACCGGGTCTTTAGCTTCGAGCCCTCTCCCGTGCTCGCCCAACGCGTCGCCGAAATCCGCGACTTAAACCAATTCGGGGAGCGGATGAATGTGAACCAGGCCGGCATCGGCGAGTCGAATGGCACGACCAGCATGCTCATGGATCCTGTCGGCGGATTCGTCCAAAGCCGGCATTTCGATCACACGATGTGGTCGACACCCGAATCGATCGAGATCGCGATCGAAAGCATCGAGGTGGCCTCTGCGCGGCTCAAAGTGATTCCGAATTTCATCAAGATCGATATCGAGGGATACGAATACGAAGCGATCAGGGGATCGGCCGCGTTCTTGTCCAAGCACCGGCCGGCGATCTTCCTCGAGCTGCATCTGAATTACCTGGAACAACGCAACCTTTCGCCGAAAGGCGTCGTCGAGCTGCTCGAGCAATCTGGCTACTCTTTTTTTAACTACGCGGGGAGGCAACTGACCGCGGCGGAAATTTACGGTACGCCGCTCGGCATTGCTCACATCGTGGCAAGGTAATGGAACAAGAACGGCCTCCCGGGCGATAACTCCATGTGTGGGATTGCAGTTCATTTCAGTGCTAACGGCCGCGTTGCGCCGCTCGATCTCGATTTGATTCATCATCGCGGGCCCGACTCGCGCGGCGAATGGACATCCCCGGATGGCCGATGCTGGCTGGGCAGCACGCGGCTGGCGATCGTGGATCTTTCGCCTACCGGCGCGCAGCCGATGACCGACCCGGCCACGGGTAACGTCGTCGCCACGAACGGTGAAATTTATAATCACGCCGCGGTGCGGGAGCAACTGGGATCGAACGTCAACTGGCGTGGCACGAGTGACACCGAGACGCTTTTGCAGGGCTACGCCCGTTGGGGCCATGGCGTGCTTGATCATTTGAAGGGAATGTTCGCGTTTGCGATATATGATGCGGCGCGTGGCGAACTCTTCCTGGCTCGCGACCGCCTCGGAATAAAGCCGCTATACTACACGACTGATGCAGAAGGGGTCCGCGCCGCCTCCGAAGTGAAGGTTCTCGTGGGTAAATCTGACCTGATCACCGCGAAAGCGATTTCCGCCTACCTGCAATGGGGCGCCTGTCCTGAAGGGGAACTCTTTTACCCCAGTGTCCAAAGCTTGCCCGCTGGCCATGCCATGACCATTGATGCGCAAGGAGAAATCCATACCTGGCGTTATTGGCCGTCGCAGAAGGCGTTTGTTTCGCCGGCTGAAAATGTCGTTCCCCGCTTGCGTGAGCTGATCGACAAGGCAGTCGAGGAGCATCTTCTCTCCGATGTGCCGGTCGCGAGTTTTCTCAGCGGCGGGATCGATTCTTCGGTGGTGACCGCGCTCGCCGCACAGAAGCTCACGAATAAATTGCAGAGCTTCTCGGTCGGTTTCGATCGGGCGGAGTTCGATGAGACCGCCATCGCGCAGGAGATAGCGCAACGCTACGGCACCGAGCATCACCGCATTCAGCTTTCGGAGGAGGAAGTAATCCACTCGGTCACTGAAGCGGTCGCGAAGCTGGATCTGCCATCGGTGGACGCGATCAACACTTACATCGTGTCGCGTGCGGTGGCCGCGCGTGGAGTGAAAGTCGCCTTGTCGGGTCTCGGCGGCGATGAGTTGTTCGGCGGTTATCCCAGTTTCCGCGATGTTCCGCGCCTCCAGCTCATCGCCGCGTTGCCGCGTTTTCTGCGCAGGATTGTTGGGCTCCTGGGAAATCTGGGCGACCGTCTGGCCGATCTTCCCCCCACTGGAGACGCCGGTGAACTGGCAATGTGGCGCCGCCGTTTTTTTACCGATGACATGATCCACCGCGCTGGACTGCCTGTGGCGCGCGAATCGTTTGCATCGTCCGTGGCGCTCCCGGACGATTTCGCCCAGACAAGCTGGGCCGAGCTCACTGGCTACATGCGCCGGATGTTGCTGCGAGATGCGGATCAAATGAGCATGGCCGTTTCGCTCGAAATGCGGGTTCCGTTTCTCGATCACGAGCTGGTTGAATACGTTCTCGGTCTGCCGGCCGCCGTAAAGAAACGCTATCCCGGCGTAAAAGGTCTGCTTGTGGAAGTTTGCCGCGATCTCCTCCCGGCTTCCGTCTATCAACGTCCCAAAGCCGGTTTCGTTTTGCCGATGCAGCATTGGATGCTGGGGCCGCTCGCGTCGTTTGTGGAGGAGGGGCTGCGCGAAACGACCTCTCGCCAGTTGCTGCCGCAAACATTCGTGGGCGAAATGAGTGAAGCGTTTCGGCGCGAACGTCTGCACTGGAGCCGTTTGTGGAGCATTGTCGTGCTGGGCCACTACGCGAAGCGGTGGCAACTCTCTCGCTCTCCGGATGAAACTTCTCCGATCCATTCACACCGTTAATCCGGCGCTGGGCGGCCCGATTGAATCGGTCAGGCAATCGTCCGTTGCGCTTTCCCGCCGCGGTCATGCTGTGGAAATAATCTCACTGGATGCTCCGGACGATCCCTGGGTGCGCGACTCGCCGGTGCCGGTTCACGCGCTGGGAACCGGCCGCGGCGGTTACCGATACACGCCTCGTTTTTCGAATTGGATCAAGGAAAGGCGCGGCGATTACGACGCGGTGATCGTGCAGGGGCTCTGGCGGTATAATAGCTTCGGGGTTTGGCGCGCGTTGTCCGGCACGAACACGCCCTATTTCGTGTTTCCGCATGGCATGCTCGATCCCTGGTTCAAGCGCACTTATCC
>DATMEE010000149.1:0-7930 GCA_035557035.1 Phycisphaerae bacterium | reverse complement strand
AAGGAATGCTCCGCCGCCATGAGGGCGTATCCGGAGGCGCTGATCAGCATCGAGACTAGCAGGGAGAGCTTGAAACCGTAACGATCGGCGTACCCGCCGCTGATAATCGGCAGAATGATTTGCATGAGCGCAAACCAGAAGACGAGCGTGCCCTTGTCGTCTTGCGAACGATGCAGCCCGCCGGGGTCGTCGGCCTGCGCGATGTAAATCATCAGAATCGGCCAGACGAGATAGAACGCCAGCCGTTCACCGGCCTCGATGGTGTTGAGAAGCCAGAAATCGAAAGGAAAGCCGCGACGAGGGGCGCCATCTTGCAGCGCGAGGGGTTCGGACGGGGAGACGCCGCCAGTCGAGATCGGTTGGCTCATTTACACAATCCGATCGGCCGGCTTCGCGCGGCGGCAGTCAATGTAGACAAAGAGGCACAGCAGCAGGACGACGCCGAGGCTCATGAAGTTGCGGGTCTGCCACAAGGTGGATTCATGGTGGACGTTGGCGTAGACCTGGCGACCCCAATGCTCCAGCGTGGCCATGATCTTGTTTGAGGCGAATTTCTCATCGAAGATCGAGAGGGCATTGAGCGTCACGTCGAATATCGCCGCCCCGGCGATCAGTCCCGATGCCACGAGCACGCCCTTGTCATTGCGGGCCTTCGTTCGGCGCTCGTCTTTTCCGCGCGAGACCATCGCCGCAACGAAGGCCCCGAGCAGAATCGGCGTATTGATGGACATGGGCAGATACATCCCCAGCATGAATGCCAGTGGCGAGATGCCCAGGAAATTCACGATCAGCGCCAGCACCGCGCCGGCGCCGTACAGCTTCCAGGGAACCTGCCCCTCCGTGCCGACAAAGCTCTCCAGCGTCACTTTCATCATGTTGGCCTGCGGCGCTTCGAGCGGCGGGATGGGCGCCGCGGGCTGGGTGGCCGAGTCAGCGGCGCTTTGAGTGGCGGGCGTGAGCGTCGGCGCGCCGGCATAGCCCGGCTTATACGCTAGCACCATGATGGTCGCCGTGACGAGTCCAGACGCCAGCAGGGCGGAAAGAATGCCGGCCCACTGGATTTTTCTAGGCGTCGCCCCGATCCAGTACGCGATCTTGAACTGGGTGACCATCGTTCCGGACATTGAAAGGGCCGTGCAGACCACGCCGCCGACCAGCAGTGTCGCGAGCATGCCCGCATCGCCCTTCGGCAGGCCGCTGGCCAGCAGGACCGCGGCCGTGATGATGATCGTCGTGACCGTCATGCCGGAAAGGGGGGTTGTGGAGATCATGGCAATCGCCCAGGCGGACACGGTCGTGAAGAGAAATGACAGCACGAGGGCGAGTCCGGTGGCAATGGCGGCGAGGCGAGTCGGCCCCGGCATGTCCACCAGGACGACAAACCGGAAATAGGTGAAGAGGGCGGCGGTCGTCGCCAGGCCGAGCAGCATGAGCATGCCGTAGCCGATGTCCTGCTCGGTCCGCTCCACGATCCGGCCTTTGCCGGAGGACCGGAACAGGCTTCCCAGCGCTTGCGTCAGTGCCGTGAAGATGACGCCGCTCATTTTGACGATCGACAGCAGGCCGGCCGTGAAGATGCCGCCGATGCCGATGATCTTGGGAATTCCCTCGAAGAGTTCTTTGTGGGATGTGCCGCTGACGCCCGCGTTCAGCACGCGCACGCCGTCGAGGTCAAATCCGGAGAAGAGCGGCACGATCACGAAGTATGACAGGAAAGAGCCGCAGCAGATGATCGTCGCGTACCGCAGGCCGATGATAAACCCCAGGCCGATGAAGGCGGCGTTGATGCCCATTTCGAAGATGGCTTTCACCCGGTCCGTCAGGTCGGCGAGCCGCGTCTCGAGCCAGCCCAGCGACGGGACGCGTTCGTGAAGGTTGCGAAATGCGTGGACTCTGTGGCCTTCGATCAACTCGACGCCGGTGGTGAATTTCTCGTTGAAGAGTTTCATGCCGCCGATCAGGAAGTTATAGACAAATGCGATGAAGAACGAGTAAATGAGCACCCAGGCCTGCGATCCGCCGCTGCCCGCGCCGGTCGCCAGAATTTCATTCGTGGCGGTGGCCTCGGGAAAGGGCAATTTCCCGTGCATGAGCTTCACGAAATAGTTGCGGAATGGAATGAGGAAGATCACGCCCAGGACTGCGCCCAGAAATGGGACGAGAAAGATCGTGAAAAATAACTGAAAGTTGCTGAGTTCGAGTTTCGTTTGCAAGCCGAGCAGATAGATGGCCGGCATGGTGAAGACCGTGCCGCCGGCGACGATGCCGCTCGTGGTGCTGATGGCGAGAATGTTGACGTTCTCAAGAAGAGAACTGGCGCGCCGCCCCGTGCGCAGCACGAAGCCTGAGAATCCGACGGCAAGAATCGAAATGGGTATGGCGGTTTCAATGCCTTGCCCTACTTTCAAGGCGAGGTAGGTCGCGGAGGCTGAGAAAATGATGTTCATCACGATGCCGAAGATGATCGAGCGTCGGGTGACCTCCGGGACGAGGGCATCGGCCGGAACCATCGGCAAGTATGTTTCACCTGGCTTCAGTTCGCGGTAGGCGTTCTCAGGCAGATGCGTGGAAATGGCCGGCAGCACGACGACATTCTGGGGGGCTGGAGCGGCGAAACTGTTTGGAGGCTGAGGATAGTTGGACGGATCGGTGGACATGAGTAACCTCTGAATAGCGAATAGCAAACGAAAATGGCGAATTATGAATAGCGAATAGCGAAAGAATGCGGAACCCGAATCACCTGAAGGTTCTCCTTTCGCTATTCATCATTCGCTATTCGCTATTATTTTTCTTTCCCCCACAGCTGCGCCAGCTCGACCAGCACCTTCACCGCGTTTTCCATCTGCTCGAGGCACGCGAATTCCAGCGGGGAGTGGAAATTGTGCATGCCGGTGGAAAGGTTCGGCGTGGGCAGGCCTTTTTCGCTCATCTTCGAGCCGTCGGTGCCGCCGCGGATGCTTTGGAACTTCGGCGTCAGGCCCGCGTTGCGGATGGCCTGCTCAGCCAGCTTCACCGCACGCGGCTCTTTTTTCAGATACTCGAGCATGTTGCGGTATTGCTCGGTGATGTCGATCTTGATCTGCGCGGCCGGGTGCTCGGCCATCAGCGTCGCCGCGATGTTGCGAAGTATCGCGGCTTCGTCTTCCAGTTCTTTGGTGACGAAGGTGCGCAGGATGATGCGAATCTTGACCTCCGGCACGCCGCCTTCGATGACGTAGGGGTGCAAGAAACCTACGCGGCCTTCCGTCGTCTCGGGCGCGAGCGTGTGCCACGGCAGGCGCTCGATGAATTGTGCTGCCAGACGGATGGCATTCGTCATGCGCCCCTTCGCGAAGCCGGGGTGAATGTTCTTGCCGGTGATCGTGACCGTCGCCAGGTTGGCCGACCAGGTCTCGTTCTCGATGTTCCCCTCGTCCTCGCCGTCGAGGGTGTAAGCGCACGTCGCATCGATCTTTTTCAGATCGAGATGATCGGTGCCGTGGCCGATCTCCTCGTCGCAGGTGTAAATGATGCGGATCGGCCCGTGCTTGATCTGTGGGTTCGCCATCAGATGCGCGGCGGCCGTCATGATGACCGCGACGCCGGCCTTGTCGTCCGCGCCGAGCAGAGTGGTGCCGTCGGTGGTGATGAGCGTCTTGCCCTTCATGTTCGTTAGTGCCGTACACTCGTCGACCTTGATGACCCGGGACTTGTCGCCCGGCAGGACGATATCTTCGCCGTTGTAATTCTTAATGACCTGCGGCTTAACGTTCTTGGCCGTGAATTCCGGTGATGTATCCACGTGCGAGCACCAGCCGATCGTCGGCGCGCCGGGCACGTTGCCCGGCACCGTGGCGACGACGATGCCATGCTCGTCCATGTTCACGTTTTCGAGCTTGAGCGCCCGCAGCTCGTCCGCCAAGATCCGGCCCAGGTCAAGCTGTCCCGGCGTGCTAGGATAGGTCTTCGAGTCTTCCTTCGCGGTCGTCTCAACCTTGACGTAGCGAAGAAAACGGTCCAGCAGAGTGCTCATGGCGTCCACCTCCAAATGATCGATGCCGCGGACGAAGCCCCCATTCCGAGGCCGAAGCGCTAGCGAGGCAGCTCGAAGAAGACACTTGGAACGAGCGTGGCGGAAGTTGTATTCCCATTTCACACACGCCGCAACGTGCCACCAGCTCGCGGCATTATTTGGCCCGGCCCAATTTCTCGACAACGCGGAACTCGTCCAGCTCAACCGGCATCACCGACAATCGCTGTCCGCGCTGCAGCACGCGCATCTTCTTGAGAGCCGGGATCACCCTCAGCTCGGCCAGCGAAACGACGCCGTCGAACTTCTCCACGAACTCGATGTCCACCATCATCCAAACGGGCGATTCGGGGGAGGACTTGGGATCGAACCGCTTGTGCTTTTTGTCCCATGCAGAGTGATCCGGATAGGCGGCTTTGCAAACCCGGGCGATCCCTGCAACTCCGGAAGGCTCCGAGTTGGAATGCCAGAATAGCACGACGTCCCCGACTTGCATCTCGTCGCGCATGAAGTTGCGAGCCTGGTAATTCCGCACGCCGTCCCAGAAAGTGCGGCCGTCGCGCTTCAAGTCGTCGATGGAATAGTGATCGGCTTCAGTTTTGAGCAGCCAGTGGCGGGGCTTGTTCAATTTGGCGTTCCTTGAATATGCAAGGCCTGATCCGAATATACGACCCGACCATCGCAATACATGATCGCCATTGCTTCCGGTGGCGTCCACCAGGGCGAAAGAGCAAGAAATTGCAGTTATCAGGCCGTCAAGAATTCACTTTCAACCCTCAAAATCGCTGCTATGATGTCGGCGTGGAAGATGGCGCGGCGTGCGGTTCGGCGAGGTTCCGAAAGACCTCCTCGTTACAATCTGTGCGCGATGATTATCGCCGGTCTTGTGCCCGGCTGCCGGGACGGTGCGCTGCAGAATCCACTGTTCAATCGACGGAGCGTTTGTGAAACAATCAACATCGGAATTCGAAGACGTCCAGGCGGCCGGGAGTGGCGGCACGCTGGTTTCCACCGGCCCGAAGTTGTCGGACTTGGGCCTGTTCATGAAGAAGTTTTTCAAGAAGGGATTGACGATCTCTTCCATCGTTCCCAGCAGCCCCGCGCTGGTGAACATGGTCGTGGGAAACGTCGACTTCAGCCGTCCCGCCACCATCGTTGAGGTCGGCGCGGGGACGGGGGCCATCACGGAATTGATCGCCGAACGGCTCAGGCCGCATCATCGGTTTGTGGCCTGCGAAAATGACGCCGATTTCTGCCGCGTGCTGCATCGCCGGTTTCCCGGCATCCCGCTGATTCCCGGCGACGTTGGCGACATCGCCGGACCGTTGGCATCGATGGGAATCAAGAAGGTGGACTACGTCCTCAGCGGCCTACCGACTCCGAATCTCCCGAAGCGATCGCTGATGCGGATGATGAATTGGCTGCGAGACTCGCTCTCGGAGAATGGCCTGTTCGTGCAAATCACGGAAGTGCCTTATTACTTCCAGCGCTTCTATGACCGGTTCTTTGAGAACGTGGAATTTCAGATGGTGCTGATGAATATTCCGCCGGGAGGCGTTTACAGGTGTTCGCATCCGCGCCGTCGGATCGACACGCCGAACATCTCCGCCTGCGCAATCTAAGTCCGGAATCTCCAGCCAACGCGCAAATCGGCCTTCAAACCTCGGACGAGATTCTTTCCGAATGCAGCCGTATACTTTGTGGTTAGACCGGAAAAGCAGATTTACAAGACGCCGTCGGTCGCAGTTTTCTGCAAACGTCGCTTCGACTTCCGGCTGTTGCGGCGGTTTCGATCCGAAGGCTTTTCGTAGTAGGCCGTACGCTTCATCTCTCGCAGCACGCCTTCGCGCTCGCAGAGCTTCTTCAGTCGCCGCATCAATTGCTGAACAGGTTCGCCGGGTCGTGGTTTGACTTTAATCATAACGCTCGTTCGCAAAATCCTTTCTGTTTTCGCAGAATCCTGTAAATCGTTCTCGGGTCACTTGAGAGCCGCGCGATTCTAACACCAGCCCTGGAGGCTCGCAATACGTTCCTCGGCGGAATTGTCATCCCCAGCTTCGCGGCGAATAACAGATAAGGCGAAGCCCATCGTTGTCCGCCTGCCTCACGCCAACTTCCGTTCTCTGCTAGAATTGCCGTCCATGGCCGATTCCCCAGAGCAGCGAGCCGCCGAGCGATTGGATGAGCATCTCACGCTGTACCCGCATCTGGCCGACCGCATCCTTCGACAGCTCCTATTCAGCCTGCACGAGCGCAAAATCGTTGCTATCGACCAGATTTACGACGAGGCCCGCACGGCCGCCGGTCGGGGCGCAAACCCTGAATCCTCAAACCCCAACATCGCGAACGCCCCCCGCGGCGACCAGACCGAACGGGAACTGGTCAACCAACTGACCCGCCGATACGCGGTGCAGTCGCTTCGGGCCCACGAGATCGACGAGGTCGTCAACCTCACCCTCAAACGGGAGGAGGCCGACAAGCTCCGCGCGATCGTGACCCTCGGAACCGTCTCGTTCCGGCTGCTCGCCGATACCGTCCGCCGCTTTTGTGCCTTACCCGAAGGTGAGCTGCAATTGACCCCGGACGAGGCGATGGGGATTCGAGTCGGGCTGATCCGCCACCTCATCAGCGATCAGCTCGAATTCATCGCCATCGCGAAGAAGTATCTGCGCATTCGGGATTTTGAAGGGATCATCGACCGGACCATCGGTCCCGAGGCCGGCATGGGACGCGTGGGCGGCAAGGCGGCCGGAATGTACCTCGCCGCCACGATTCTGGGCGCCCACCGCAGCAGCATTCCGTCGGAATCCGCCCAGCCGCGGGCCTCGTCGAGCTATGTACCGTCGGCCGCGCCGGAAACAACTTATCCGCTCGCGATGCCCGAGTCGTTTTACCTGCGATCGGACGTGATCGAGGACTTCATCGCCTTCAACGGGCTTGGCGAGTATCAGAACCAGAAATACAAGACGCCGGACGAAATTCACCGGGAATACCGTCTGATACGATCCGTTTTTCGCAATGCCGATTTTCCAGCCGGCATCGTCGATCAACTTCGTTCAATGCTGCTGAAAATCGGCGAGCACCCGGTCATCGTGCGATCCAGCAGCCTGCTGGAGGACCGCTTCGGCACGGCCTTCAGCGGCAAGTACGCCAGCCTTTTTGTGGCCAACCAGGGATCGATGGACGAGCGCCTTAGCGCCCTGCTCGGTGCCATTGCCGAGGTGTATGCCAGCGCCCTGGGTCCGGACCCCTTACTTTATCGCCGCCAGCACGACTTGCAGGACTACGAGGAGGACATGGCCGTCCTGATTCAGAAGGTGGTCGGCAAGCGGGTGGGACCGTACTTCACGCCGGCGTTCGCGGGCGTGGCCTTCAGCAGAAACGAATATCGCTGGAGTCCGCGCATCAAGAAAGAGGACGGCCTGCTGCGGCTGGTGATGGGCTTGGGCACGCGAGCCGTCGATCGTGTCGCGGATGAGTCACCCCGCCTGGTGGCGCTGGGCCTGCCCACGCTGCGTCACGAGTCCAGCATCAATGAGATTCTGGGAAACTCCCAACGAATGGTCGACGTGATCAACGTCGAGACAAACCGGCTCGAATCGATCAAGCTGGAGCAGCTTCTCGAACACGCCGGCGAGTTTCCCCTCCTCGACCGGTGCATCTCGATCCGGCGCGACGGAATGCTCGTGCCGCCCATGGGAACTTACGTCGACGCGCCCGCCCGCGATCTTTTGATCACTTTCGACAAGCTGATGAATGAAGGCTCTTTTCCCGAGCAATTGCGGCAAATTCTCCGGAGGCTTGAAGAAGCATACGGGCTTCCCGTCGATGTGGAATTCGCCCACGATGGCGAAAAGCTGTACATCCTGCAGTGCCGCACGCTTAGCCAGTACACCGAAGCGGAGGCGGTCAGAATTCCGA
>DATMEE010000148.1:0-9180 GCA_035557035.1 Phycisphaerae bacterium | reverse complement strand
TCGGCCACGGTCATGACCTTGGCCATCGGCGGCTTGCGGCGGCGTTCGGATGTGTTCGGCATCGCAGGTCTCCTGAAGGAAAACACGCAAAACCTAACATATACCAAACTTACGAACCGGAGTCAACAAGAGATTCAGGTTGGACTATTTGGGTTTGAGCCGGGTGTTTGCGACCCAAATGCGGCGTGTAATCAAGCGATTGATTATACACCCTTCATTCGTTACTGCCGGCGACAAGTCTTCGACGTGGGAATTGAATTTGCAGCTCGCTATGTGGGGCATTCTGATGGCACTATTGATTCTAACGTGACTATTTTAAATGCTCCAGGAACCCCCCCGGACCTGCGGCACAATCTCCAGGCATGGAATGGTCTCCCAACGCCATTCTTTAATGTGCAGCAGATACCGACGCTTCGCAGCGTATTGGCTTTTGACGCCTGCGGAGGCTACGCGCAAACCTTCCAAGAAGGATGCGGCGAGCTCTGCGAAGACTGCCAGTTAAACCCATTATGTGGGACACCCGGCGCGATGTTTCCACTCGTGCTCGCATTGCCGACAACGGCGTACACGTGTTGGTTCGGGGAAGGTTGCGGTGACCCGGGGATAGGGTTGTATTGCACCCCGCGATTGGCCCTGATTGATGGCGAGGAATCACCGATGCCTTTTGTGGCGCAGCAGGTTACCCCGGCCGGCCAGCCCGTCGGCGCGCTGCAGCCGCTCCCAGCGGGGTTGTGCGGGACGCAGGTCGCTTCGATGCGGTTTGATGCGACCTGGAGCCGATTCATCCCGCCGCCGCACGCGGCGATCGACTGTAATGGCAACGGCGTCGCAGACCAATGCGAGTTAGACCGCTCATTAATCTACGTCGATCAGCAAAACACTCTCTGCGAGGATGGCACGCTGGCGCGTCCGTACGATACGATCAACGAAGGATATAGCGCCGTTGACTTAAATGGGACGCTGCGAATCTACACCGGACCCTATTCGGCCAAGCCAAGCCTCTCCAAACCGATGCGCGTGGAAGCAGTCGCAGGTGTCGTTCGAATCGGGCCATAGAGGAGCATTTTATGAGTCGAGTTACAACGCGAATTGTGTCGGCAGTATTCCTGATTGCGATTAGCGTTAGCGAGATATTGGCCCAGTCAGCGATTGAATGGTCCACGATCGACGGCGGAGGCGGCAGAAGCGTCGGCGGGCCCTTCGAGCTGTCAGGCACGATTGGCCAGCCCGACGCTCAAGTACCGCCGGTCATGAGCGGCGGTTCATACGAATTGTCGGGCGGGTTCTGGCCCGGAGTGTCGAGCGTCTGCGTCCCAGGCGACATGAACGTCGATGGATTGCGCGATGGCGGCGATGTACAGCTCTTTGTGGACTGTCTGCTCGGCGCTGCTGGCACGAATTGCTATTGCGGCGACTTCGATGAAACCGGCACGCTAACTCCGTCCGATGTAGCTCCGTTTGTTGCCGCCTTGCTTGAGTTCTGATTTTCACAGCCGCGAAGCGGCGCGTAGAACCAGCCGCGCGTAAGCAAGCGGTCATCGCCCGGCGCGAGGGGTTGTCCCGAGCCGGGCACAACCTGGCGCGTGCCGTGCCGACGCAAAGGCCGTCGGCATGGCACCTGCAAATCCACATCGCGCCCGGAAGCTGCGCAGGGGTGGGTCGGCCGTTCGACCCACCTTTCTTGTGAGGCGATCCGATTCGTGCGAAGGTGGGTCGATAAGGCTGACCCACCCTACACTTCCTGTTTTCCGTTGAGTTTTGAGCGGATGAGGTCGGCGCGGGCGCTGCTGCGCTGCTCGCCGGTAAGACGCTCGCCCATCAGCCGCTGCAGGTGCGCCGGCTGCGTCACCAGGAACAACTCGTTCAGCGTGCGCATGTCGATGTCGCGGATGCGGCCCAGGTGCACGCCCATGCGCAGGTGCGAGAGATGCAGCATGGTCTCTTCGCTGCTGATCGTCCGCGCGTTTTTGAGGATGCCGTAAGAACGAAAGATGCGATCGTCCAGGGCCAGCGGCTTTTCCTTCATCAGCGCCTCGCGGGCGAGGTTTTCATAGTCGATGATCCGCGGAATCACCATGGCCCGAAACTCGTTGACCACGTCCTCCTCGGTCCGGCCCAGCGTGACCTGGTTGCTGATCTGAAACAGATCGCCCGTGGCCTCCGTCCCCTCGCCATACAGCCCCCGCACCGCCAGGTGCATGTCCTTCGCCGCCCGAAACACGCGCTCGATCTCGCCGGTCAGCTTCAGCGCCGGCAGGTGCAACATCACCGACACGCGAATGCCGGTGCCGACATTGGTGGGGCAGGCCGTCAAATAGCCGTAGCGCGGATGAAACGCATAGTCGAGCCGGTCCTCGATGCGGTCATCGACGGCGTTGACCTCGTTCCAGATTTCATCGAGCTGCAGCCCGCACCGCAGCGACTGAATGCGCAGATGGTCCTCCTCGTTGACCATCACGGACGTCGTTTCGTCCTGCGCAATGGAAACGCCGCGCGTGCCCTTGGCCTCCACCAACTGCCGGCTGATGAGGTGCCGCTCGACCAGCACCTGCCGGTCGAGTTCGTCCAACTGATCGAGATCGAAATACTCCCACTTGCCCGCGGTCGCCTTGCGGTCGAGATGAATGCGGATCTTGTCCGCCAGCTCGCGCCGCTGGTCTTCAGACGCGCGGCTCAGGAACGGAAAGCCGGCGAGATTTCGCGCAAGGCGGATACGTGAGCTGATGACGATCTCGGAACGGGGACCCGGGGGACCCAGCCACTGACCCGCGTGCTGTGGAAATTTCTGCATCATCTATTGAAGCTCGATCTCGCGGATGTTGTCGCGGATGCGGGCGGCCTCCTCGAATTTCTCGTTGTCCACGGCGCGGGTCAGTTCCTGGCGCAACCGGATGAGGTCATTTTCCGGAATCCGCGGCCGCTCGTGGCGGTGGGGGGCCTTGCCGATGTGGCGGCTGGCGCCCTGATGGGCGCGCTCGACCAGCGGAACGAGTGCCTTCTCAAAGGCATCGTAATCGTGCGGACAGCCAAGCTGCCCGTTGTTACGAAATTCGATGAAGGTCAGCTTGCACTGCGGGCAGCGCAGGTCGGCGATCTGCTGGGCCGTCACCTTGCCGCCGCCGATGAAGGCCGAGAGCATCTGGGTCAGACTGACGGCGCTGCCGCCGGTAGGAGTGACGCCCTCTTTTTGGGAGCAAGTTTCACAGAGGTGGCGTTCCCGCTTTTCACCATCGGGAGCGATGTCGGTGAGATGGACCGTCGCCGGTTGCTTCTTGCAGGCATTACAGGGCAGATGCATCCGTCCAAGTCCCTCGGGTGAAAGCGAGCCATCGTCTCAAAAAATCCTAGAACGGCAGTATTTTATCGTCAACGACCGCCCGTTTCATCATTTCGGCTGACTTATCCGCCATTTGCTCACGCGCCCCCAACGCCGGGCGAACCAGGGCGCTTACAGCTACGGGATATAGGCAGCGGCGCAGTCGCGCGTCTCCCATACGCGCACACGCCGTATCTTGATATGGGACGGCAGCTTCGGCGCGAATTGATCGTGGATGTGCTTCGCGACCAGCTCGGTGGAAGGGTTCGACTTCGCGAAGGATTCAAGCTGGTTTAGGAAGGTATCGTGCAGGCAGCCCGTAATCTCGCGAAGCTGCGGCTGCAGCACCGTAAAATCGGCGACCACGTCGATCTGATCGAGGCGATCCCCATCAACATAGACCTCCACGCGCCAGTTGTGCCCATGGAGAGGCTCCAGCGTGCCATCGGCAAGTCGAAGCTGATGGGCCGCGGAGAACTCCGATTTCAAGAGCAGCTCGTAACGGGGCACGAATTCCTCACAAGTCGTTATCACGTTGTAGATCTGACGTGAGTTCCATGATACGCAACATCGGCGGCGCCTCGCCAGCCGTTCGGCGGTCGAATGTTTGCTCAGAACAAAGGACCGGCTCGTCGTGCAATCTTGACGATCCGTGACCACCCGGCTAAATTTCTGAGTTCGCTTCGACTCCCAGCCCGGGTGGCGGAATTGGCAGACGCGCTAGGTTGAGGGCCTAGTTCCGGTTAAACGGAGTGCAGGTTCGACCCCTGTCCCGGGCAATCCCCTGGTCTGTAATACATAACCCCTTCAATCGAATAAGCTTACCCTGATACTTCGATGATGCGTATGGCGCCGCCATATCCTGCCGGAACGGGTCGCTATCCCCTTGGAGTTGATGCCGATAATTCTTGCAGTCGATTGTGGTCTTCCCATAACATAGATGTGTGGGTGCGCGGCGACTGCTCAGTTCTGGGTTGAGCGGCTGTGGACGCAAAGTGCGCCGACTCCGTCCTTTGCGATCGAGATTGGATCTCTCCATCACTCACTGGCTGTCCAGGCGTTATTGTCTCATTTCAGCATTCGGGAGATCGTTCTAACCAGGCGAGCATAGGGGATAGTCTCGTTCTAGTTATCTTATTAGTTTCGTTAGGGAACCAGGATTGAGGAGCCGTTCGCCATGATTTCGCATCGCAAAATTCTCGTTGTTGCATCCTTGTTGACGTGCTTTTGGCCGGTGCAGGCCGACGCCTCGGTGGAGACCGCGTGGACCACCACGACGGGAAAAACCACTCTGTATTTCTTCCCCGAGAACCTGGCGGCTAAAGGACTTTCGCTAGAATTGGACGCCGTCAAGTTCTCTGCATCGGGCCTCCAACAGATAGAGTTCGATCTTGATCGATCTTCATCACTTAGTTTCACAGAAAATGATGGACACCTCAGCGGGTTCAGCGGCGGCCGTATTTCCCATGGTGGCAACCTGGTGATTCGCTCCTTGGCCACCTCCCAAAGTGTTTCCATCGAGGGCTTCCAATTGGACATCGACGCCGATAGTCAGCCCCGCAGCTTCCTGCCGAAGATTTCGCCGCGCGGCGAACAGGAGCCGCTTCTGACCGTGTTGGCCGCGAAAGCGGGCCTCTATCGAGACCGGGATCAACTCTGGATAGAAGGCGCCGACATCCGCATTTCGTTGGACCTCGCGAAGGCCCTCGGCAACGCCCACCTGGCCGGCGTCTCTATCGGAGATTTCCGCACCAAGGCAGACATCGACTGGGCCGGCGGCGCTGCGCCGGTGCCCTACGAGGACCTTCTGCCTCCCGGCGACTCCGGCGATCCGCGCGGCGGGAATAACGGGACCGATTGTCCTACACCTGTGGGTCCGGACGTGATAACGGGAGAAATTACGGATATCGGAAACTACGGTACCAGCGAGATACCTCCCGGAAGCGGCAACTTCATCGCGGCCTTTGCCGTCGGAACTGATTCCTGCAACGTCGGAAACGAATTGGTCCTGTGGGACGACGACCAGCCTCCGCCCACCAATCTGCACCCGGTCATTGCCCAGAATTTTTTCAGATTGCGCACCATGCCCGACGGCAGCACGCGCTTCGAGCAAATCGGGCAGAGCTGGCTGAAACATGCCTTTACGGTCGCAGCAAGCGACACCTGTGGATGTGGTTGCACGGGACCGGGCGGTCCACAGATGCATCCTGGCTGTTCTGACGCCTATTTCTCGGGACTCAATGGAGCCCAGGGCAGTCTCGGACCCCGCTGGCAGGTCAACGCCCGCACCGGCGAATACCCGCATCCATACCAGAACGGCGTGAATACGCCTGGCGATGCAAATCAGTGGAAGCGCCTTCAGGTCCGCACGACGGATTTCGGCACCCCCAACTCCCTGTATTTTGCTGACGGACACTATATCACCCAGGACGACCAACAGGAGGGCAACGCCTCAAACAACACCTCCTACATCCGACTCAATGTCACTGGCGGCGGAACGAACTGGAACGCCCAGAATGCCGGTCCGACGATTCGCATGCAGGCCCCCATCCGGGCCTGGAAGGCAGCGGTGCCCAGCGTGGTCGAAACCGACATCCGTATCGCCCCGACCGCCGGCGAGCCGCATCAGAACGCGGATGACTACTTCATCCTGGCCGCGAACGTCAAAGACCTGAACGACGGGACATGGGCATACGAATATGCCCTGTACAACATGCACTCGCACCGCGGGGCGCGCTCGTTCAGCGTCCCGGTTCCGAATTCCGCGGACGTCTCGGGCGTCGAGTTTCACGACGTGAACTATCACAGCGGCGACGGCAACAACGGCGTGACCCGCAACGGCACGGACTGGCAGTGGACCCGCGAGGAAGGCGCCCTGACCTGGCAGACATCGACGTTCGCCCAGAATCCGAATGCAAATGCGTTGCTTTGGGGCACGCTCTACAACTTCCGGTTTGTCTGCGATGTCGCGCCCGCCGGGGAAAACGCGGATGTGACCGTCGGCCTCTTCCGCCCCGGCGCGCCCAACGCGGCCATCTCGTCGGTGAACGCCCTCACCGTGATCCCCGAGCCGTTTATTCTCGACTTCCAGTTCGTCGGCGGCGCGCCCATCACCGTGATGCTCGCCTGCACCGATGCGACCTTCGACGTCGATGTTCTCGACGGCGCCGACACCTATCAGCCGGGAACCGCCACCCTCCACTATAGCGTCAATGATGAACCCTACACGGACGTCCTGCTGTCCCATGTCAGCGGAACCACGCATCGGGGAACGATTCCCGCCCTCGAGTGCGATGCGACGCTGGAGTTCTACCTCAGTGCGCAGAGCGAGGGCGGCGAGACCGTCACGCTTCCGGAGGAGGCTCCCACTGCGGCCGTGTTCGCGCCGGAAGTCGGCATGGAGGAAGTCGTTGACGTCATCGGCGAGGACTTCGAAGCCGGACTTTCGCCGGAATGGTCCGCGGCGGGCCTGTGGCACGCAACCGGCAGTTGCCCAGTGGTTCCCGCCTGCGGCAGCGGAAACGGATCGCAATGGGCCTACTTCGGCGATTCAGCAACCTGCAACTATGACACCGGGTCGGCATCCAATCACTCCCTGACGCGAACGGTCGCGATTCCGAGCACCCGGCTGGCCACGCTGAAGTATTGCTCGAACTTCCAGCGCGAGGCTTTCGGCACCGCCGACTGGCCCACCGTCAAGGTGAATTCGACCATCGTGGATCGCCCAGCCCTCGGCGGTCTCGGTTCGTCGCCCTGGGTGGAACGAACCGTCGATCTCACGCCCTATGCCGGGCAAACGGTGACGCTGGAGTGGAACTTCAACACCGTCGATTCGGGTGGAAACAATTTCCGCGGCTGGCAGATCGACAACGTCCGCCTTGAGACGATCCAGGTCCTCTGCCGTGCGACGTCGCCGGTGGTGGCCGGCGACGTGGATGGCGACGGCGTGGTCGATGGACGCGACATCGAGGTGTTTACCGCCGCGGTCCTGAATACGTCGCTCCTGCCCGAGCACGTGTGCCCGGCGGACTTCAGCTCCGATGGCCGCCTGGACGTCGGCGACCTTGAAGGCATGGTCGATGCCCTGCTGGCACAGCCCTAAAGCCAATGGCGGCCGGCCGACGCCGCGTGGAATCGGCCGACTGCTTCATTCGCCGCGACTCGAAGTGAGTTAGAATTCAGGAGGCCGTTCGAGAGTTCGAACGGCCTCTTGTTTTTCGATGAGTCCCACAAAGCGGAGTGTTGCGATGATTCAGCGACTTGCGTATGCGTTCTCTTTTTTCATTTTGTCATCGCCGGCCGCCATGGACAGTGTCGTCGCCGGACAGAACTGGCCGCAGTGGCGCGGGCCCGATCTGTGCGGCCGCAGCGATTCGACGAACCTTCCGGAGACATGGAGCGAGACGGAGAACGTCCTATGGAAGACGCCGATGCCCTCGTGGGCCGGCTCGACGCCGGTGATCTGGGGCGATCATATTTTTCTCACGTCGCCCTCATCCGCCGAAGAGGGAGAGCCGGGCGGGGAGATCGGGCGGAAGCTGAAGTCGATGCCGGTGAACGTGAGCGAGCCGGGCGGCAAGGACGTGCTGCTGGTTTGCATTAACACGCAGGATGGGGCAATTCGCTGGCAAAGGAAACTGGGGGGAGGCAATCGGTTCTACGCCAAGCACAACATGGCCTCACCCTCCCCGGTGACGGACGGGCGGCATGTCTGGGCGGTCACCGGCACCGGCCTGGTCAAGGCCTACGATTTCGACGGCAAGCGCATCTGGACGCGCGATCTCCAGAAGGACTATGGCGAATTCGGACTGTACTGGGGCTACGCGTCGTCACCGCTGCTATACAAAGACAAGTTGATTGTCGAAGTGTTGCACGGATCGACGAACGAAAATCCCTCGTATCTGGCGGCGTTCGATAAGGCGACCGGAAAGACGATTTGGAAGGTTGAGCGAAAGACGGATGCCGTCGCGGAATGCCCCGATGCTTACACGACGCCAACCGTCCTGCGAGGAAAAAAACGTGACCTCCTCGTCGTGTCCGGAGCGGACTATGTGACGGCGCATGATCCGAAGAACGGGACGGAAGTCTGGCGCGCCGGCGGCCTGAATCCGGAAAAACAGAAGAACTACCGCGTTTGCGGCTCGCCCACCGTCGTGGGTGACACGGTAGTGGCCACAAGCCGCGAGCGCCCCATCGTGGCGATTCGAGCCGGAGGCCGGGGCGACGTGACAGAAAAGCGGACGGCCTGGACCTATGACGGCCGCAAAGGCCCCGACGTGCCCTCCGCCGCCACCGACGGAAACTACTTGTATCTGATCCACGACAACGGCTTCGCCACGTGCCTTAATGTCGAGTCGGGCAAGGAAGTGTGGGAGCCGAAGCGCATCGAGCACGGCCCCTATAGCGCCTCGCCGCTGGCGGCGGATGGGAAGGTATACATCACGAACGAGGACGCCACGACCACCGTGCTGGCGGCCGGGCCGGAGTTCAAAGTCCTGCACGTGAACCGCCTCGAGGGCGGCTACACGCTCTCGTCATTCGCCGTGTCAGGCAAGCGGCTCTACCTGAGAACGGCCAACGCGTTATATTGTATCGGAGCGAAGTGAGCGGCGGCTGGATCATGTGGAGTCTCCCACTCTGCTGGCACTCGGCCCAGAGGGCCAACGATGGTTGCCAGAGGCGCGGCGGGCAAAACTCGCAAGCCTCTGGTTGCGTGCTCCCCTTTATTTCTCCGCCCGGAGAGCCTGAGAATCTTTTGTTGGTTCCGTATTTCTCCGGTCTGGCGCGGGTAAATCTTTTTTGGGAATCACGTCTTCCCGCCTCTGAGGTTGTCGATCCGGCTGCTGAAGCCTTCGCCTCCCATC
>DATMEE010000147.1:0-8072 GCA_035557035.1 Phycisphaerae bacterium | reverse complement strand
TACGCTGGTGCCGCGCGCAGTTGCCGGTCCGCTTGCGGGCGAAGTGCTTGCCCTGCGAGGAGACCATCTTGCTCAGCACGTTGATTTCCTTGTAATCGATCTCTTCGGCCTTCTCGCGGCAGAAGCGGCACTTGAGCGCTTCGCGCACCTTGGCTCGCTTGTTCTTCCGGTCGGCCGCCGCCTTGCTCGGCTTTTTCATCATTCTCATAGTCGTCTCATCCTACATGGCTGACGCGGCACAATGCCACGCCAAATTCTGACCTGTGACTAAAAAGGGATATTGTCTTCCGAATGACCCGCCTCCATCGGCGGGGCGTCGTCATAATTATCCATTGAGGACGGCGTTACAGCTGCGGGCGGCTTCCGATTGAACGATCTTGCCGCGCCGCCCCCACCCTCACTGTCGCCGCCGCCACCGGCGCCTCCGCCTCCGCCGCTGCCGAGAAACTGAAAGCTATCCACCACCACGCGAAGCTTGCTGCGTTTGCCGCCGCCGTCCTTTGCTTCCCATTGGTCATATTTCAGGCGGCCCTCAACCAGCAGGGGCTTGCCCTTGGTCATGTACTGGCCCAGCGTTTCCGCCGAGCGGCCGTAGGCGACGACATCAACGAAGCAAACCTCTTCGCGCATTTCGCCGCTGTCGGTACGCCACTTGCGATTGATCGCCATGCCGAATTCACAGACCGGCTTGTTGTTCGGCGTCATCGAGGACTGCGGGTCGCGCGTCAGGTTGCCCGCCAGAATCACCTTGTTGAAATTCGCCATGTGAGTTCCTCCCCGCTCGTACAGCGGAATTCGCTATTCGAGTTCCTCGACGGGCACGTCCAATGCCTCCACGGCGACATCTTCCGGCGCGCCGTCGCGACCGCCGCGCGGGCCGCGATCCGGGCGGTCGCCGCGATCGGGCCGGTCAAAGCGATCCGGCCGATCAAAAGGACGACCCGGTCCGCGCTCGTCGAAGCGGCTGACGGGCTTGGGCGGTTCGGCGGCGAGCGTCTTCTCGACCTCCTCGGGCGTCATGCCTTCGCGGTTAAGAAAGAGGGCCCGCAGGCACTTCTCGCTGAGCTGCACGTCGCGCTCGAGGGCCGTGATCTTTTCGGCGGGCGCCTCGAAATAGGTGAGCGCGTAGAGGCCGCGCTTCTGCTTTTCGATCGGGTAGGCGAGCTTCCGCTCGTCCCAGTTTTTGATGCCGATCACCTTTGCCTCGGCGCGGCCGAGCATGCGCTGGATTTCGGCCTCTGCGCTGGGCCAGTCCGCCGTGAGGGCCGGATCCATCAGAAACATTCCTTCATATAGCTTCACGAGTCGTACTCCTTCTAAGGGATTCTCTGTTTCTCGCCCGCCGACGGGTAAACTCCGGCGCAGACATTGCGGAGTTTGGAAATCAACCTCTGCGTTCTCCGCGCCTCTGCGACAAATTTTATTCGTCGTCGGTTTTGCGATTGGTTTCGTTCATCGCAAACTCGATGCCTTTCCTCAACCACAACTCCACGGCATCCGCCGCACGTTCGATCGACTGCTGCGCCTCTTCCTGCTCGTCCGCGTGGAAGGGGCCCAGCACGAAATCCGACACGCTCCCGCGCGCCGGCCTGCCGATGCCCACGCGCACCCGGGCGATATCCTGCGTGCCCAAATGCCTCAGCACGTCGCCGAGTCCCTTCTGTCCGCCGGCCGATCCGCTGCCGCGCATCCGCAGCTTGCCCAGCGGCAAGTCCACGTCGTCGGACACGACCAGCACGTCGGTCAGCGCGACCTGAAAGAACCCGGCGGCCTCGGCAACGCTTTTGCCGCTCAGGTTCATGTAGGTCATGGGCATCAGCAACGTCACCCGATGCCCCAGTACCTCGCCTCCGTCATACAGACCGGAGAACTTGTTCCGCCACGACGAGAAGCCCCATCGTCCCGCGAGCACCCGCGCGGCCTCGAAGCCGACGTTGTGCCGGGTGCCGGCATATTGCGCCCCCGGATTGCCTAATCCGACGATCAGCTTCATGCCGCAATTCGCCAGGCCGCGATGGCTCCCATCGAATTACTTTTTCTCCTCGCCCTCGCCGGGCACTTCCTGCTTGCCCTTGCCGATGACTTCCGGTTCGGCCGGACCTGCCTCGGCCGGTGCGGCCGTGACTTCGGCGACGGCTGCCGGCAGGCGTACGACGGCGACGACGGCCTCTGGGTCGAGCACGTGGGCCACACCCTCGGGCAGCTCGACGTCCTTCACGTGCATGACCGCGTCGAGGGCCATGCCGGAGACATCCACCCGCACCGAGTGCGGAATGTTCGCCACGAGACACTCGACTTCGATTTCCGACACCTCGTGACGGAGGATGCCGCCCTCGATCTGGCCCTTTGGCGTGCCGCGAAACTCGAGCGGCACCGTGACCTTGATGCGCTGGGCGAGATCGACGCGCATGAGGTCGACGTGAACCAGGCTGATGCCAAGATGGTCGTACTGCGCGTCCTTGAACTGACAGGGCTGAACATCATTGCCCGCCTTGAGGTTCACGACGTGCAGGCCGCGTTTCAGGTATTGCTCGACTTCGTGATTGTTCAGCGCGATCGGCGCCGGGTCCTGTCCGTGACCGTATACGACCGCAGGCAGCTTGCCCTGCTTTCGCAGCCGAGTGGCGGCGCGGGAACCGGCGGCCTTTCGGGATTCGATTGTCAATGTCGGAATTTCCATGCGTGCCTCACTTATACCTTCATAAAAAGACTGCTGACGGATTGATGCTTGTGAATGCGGGCGATCGCCTCGCCGAGAATCTCCGCCACGCTCAAGACGTTGAGATTCGGCAGGCGCTGCCGCGCTTCGTTGGGAACCGGAATCGTGTTCGCGACGGTCAGACTGGTAAACGGGGCCTTCTCGAGACGATCGAACGCCGGCCCGGCGAACACCGCGTGCGTCGCCGCGCCGCGAACCGTTCGGGCGCCGTGCTCCTTGACGATGCGGGCGGCCTCGCAAAGCGTGCCGGCTGTCGCGATCATGTCATCGATCATCAGCACGTCCTTGCCTTCGACGTTGCCGATGATGTTGTTGACCACGGCCGTGGAGCCGCTGGTGCGGCGCTTGTCGATAATCGCCAGGTCGCAGCCGACGCGCTCGGCGTAGCCGCGGGCGCGCTTGACGTTGCCCACGTCGGGACTGACCAGCACGGTCGTTTTCGGGTCGAGCGGCTGAAACTGCTTGAGCATCACCGGCGCCGCTTCCAGATGATCCACCGGAATATCGAAAAAGCCCTGAATCTGCGCCGCATGCAGGTCCATCGTCAGCACGCGATCGGCTCCCGCCTCGGTGATGAGATTGCTCACCAGCTTCGCGGTGATCGGCACGCGGCCTTCGTCTTTGCGATCCTGTCGGGCGTAGCCGAAATACGGCAGCACCGCGGTGATTCGCTTGGCCGACGCCCGGCGCAGACAATCGATGAAAACCAACAGTTCGAGCAGATTATCGTTGACGGGTCGGCAAGTGGATTGAACCACGAACACGTCGCGGCCGCGCACGTCATCGTGCAATTTGACGAAAAGCTCGCCGTCGGGAAATGTCTCGAGGTGGGCACGGCCAGGATGGGTTTCGAGATATTGGCAGATTTCATCCGTGAGCGCCGGGTTGGAGCGCCCGCTGAACACCTTGATCTGGTCAGATGCGTTCTGCATGGCTAGGCTCCCGCTCGCTCCGCCTGGGGCGGCTGACGCAGGGTTGACGACGGACGACGATTGATCGTGCTGGCGCCGCGACGCCCACCGGCGGCGGCATCGATTGCCGACAGCGCGCCCGGCCCGACCGTGGAATCGTCCTCCACGATCGCCCCGTCGCCGATGTAGGCGTAGGGACCGATGACGCAGCTCGCTCCGATGCGGGCGCGGCCTTCGATATAGCTAAACGGCTTGATCTCGCAGTCATGACCGAGATGGGCGCGGTTGTCGATCCAGGTCGTATCGGGGTCGACGATGGTGATGCCCTGCTCCATCCAGCGGTTCTGAATGCGGCGCTGCATCAGCTTGGACACGTCCGCCAGATCGACGCGCGAGTTGATGCCCACCGCGTCGATCGCGGGCACGTTCGTGGTCGCACAAACGCGGCCGCCGTCGTGGCGGATAATCTCAAGCACGTCGGTGATGTAATACTCGCCCTTGGCGTTGTTGGGCTGGACCTTGGGCAGCGCCGCGAGCAGGGCTTTGGCGTCGAAGCAGTAATAGCTGGGGTTGACTTCCTTGACCATCAGTTGGGCGGGCGTGCAATCGCGATGCTCGACGATGCGCTCGAAATCACCGGTCGCGCTGCGGATGATGCGGCCATAGCTCGTCGGATCGTCAAGCAGCGTCGTGGCGATGGAGGCGCCGGCCCCGGCGGCGCGGTGGCTTTGAATGAGCGATTGCAGCGTTTCATGGCGGACCATGGGCATGTCGCCGGCGATGACCACGACGTCGCCGTCGAAATCCTTGAGGGCGTCGGCGCACGTGGACACGGCGTGGGCGGTGCCCTTCTGCTCGCGCTGCTCGACGAAGCGAATTCCCGGCTCGCGTTCGTATGCCGATATGATGACATCCTTGCCGAAGCCGACCACGACGTGCATCCGCTCGATGCCGGCCGCCCGGCAGGCGGCGAAGACGTACGACAGCATCGGCTGCCCGCAGATCTCGTGCATGACCTTGGGCAACTCGGTCTTCATCCGCGTGCTCCTGCCGGCGGCCAGAATAATGGCCGCCGTCTCACGCGAAGTAGCCGTCGTTGTTGTCGAGTCTTTCATTTCTCTGTTCTGTCGTTCCGTTTTGACATTTTGGCGTTTTGACTTTTTGACGTTTCCTAATCTACCCGGCGAGGATTCGAACCTCGACAAGCAGGACCAAAACCTGCTGTGCTACCGTTACACTACCGGGTAACGCGGTAGAGTCCGGCGCCTCTGCCGGACGTAGCGTTCGCCGTCTCGGCGAACGGCGCTCACTCCGAGGCCGAAGCGCTAGCGAGGCGAGTAAGGCTTAACGCCCCGCGCGCAAGTTAGAAATACCCAATTCCGGGCACGGCTCGGCGAATCAATAACGACCGCCTTACCCGCGGCGTATCCGCTTAGGCCAGCAATCAATAATTCTAACTCAGCAGCGGCACGGCAACTTGATTCCGCCGGCGAACCATCATTCGCCGTCGGATCGCTTGCCTCGACAAGACGCGGCTGTCAGTGGGATCTTTCCAGAGGCTAGAACACCCGGCCGCGTTGCTGGATGCCCTCTGACCGCCGTCGCTCCCGCGCCATCGGCCAGCCTCGTTTGGAAAGATTCGCCCGCCGTTCTTGCGGCGAGGGAGGAAAGATTACGCGACGCGCCCGGCGTTGTCAACCGAGCATCTCGGTGGGCGCATTTTTGTTTAGCCCAAGCCTGAAAGGCCCCGGAGACAGTGGAAAGAACGGCTGCTTTAGGACAAGCTTTTGACGTCTACACCCGCCGCAGAACGACAATCGGATTCAATGCGCGAACAAGCTTCAGACCGGGATTCCGAATCTGGTATGCGCTCACCGGGGCCCTTCGGGCCGCGGCTAAACGATCGTGCCGCACGCCGAGGGTTTTCCGAGCGTCATGCTCAAATGGGCTCTTGACGACGGTAGTGCTTTGCGAGCGGAAACGATGCATCATACGGACCAAGGTCTTCCCATTCTTTCGCATCGAACTCTGGAAACCAGGTATCGCCTTCGATCTCGCCCAGCTCCAGATGCGTCAGGATCATCTCATCTGCAATACCAATAGCCTCGACGAAAAGTTCGCCACCGCCAATCACGAACGCCTTCTCCTCGCCGCGCCGCTGACACAACTCGATCGCCGCCTCCAGCGAATGCACTGCGTCCAGGCAGGTCTGCTCGGGGTTCTTCCGCGCCGCCTCGTCGCCGGCTTCCATCAGGATTTCGAGCGCGGGGTCGCTCGACGGCTTCGCTTCGCTGATCGTCGGCCGATAATCCGGCTGCCGCGTCACGACGATGTTCCGCCGCCGCGGCAACGGCCGCCCGACGGATTCATACGTCTTGCGCCCCATGATGACGGCATGGCCGACGGTGACGCGCTTGAAGAAGCGCAGGTCCTCGGGCACGTGCCAGGGGAGCTTGCCTTCCTTGCCGATGACGCGATTGGAAGACAGGGCGGCGATGAGGATGACATCCATAGAGCGCAGTTTGACGTGCGGGTCGCATCAACGCAAACCGTGGGCGGCTACGTAAAACGGGAAACTCGCGTGTTCGCTACAGTAGCGCAATGACCCTGACTCGGACGCCCTGGGGAAAATCGCGGATTGACTATTCAAGGATTTCGTTGACAAAGATTTGCACATCCGCCCCATTGACCATCGAATCCAGATTCAGATCCACTCGCGAAACGTCGCAGCCCGGGAATTGAGCGGCGTCGAGGAGTGCGACGACAAAGCACTCGATATCGTCAGGATCAAATGAGCCGTCGCAATTACAATCGCCCTCCAGGAAGTCAGCCGCCACGATGAGTCGGACGGCATTTTCCTCGTACAATACATCGAATTGCAGACCGGGAATGGACGGAAGATTTTCTGTCGCAAAAGCGCCGTTGACCGAGCCGGCGCTGATGAAGGCAAATGTATCGCCGGGGCTGGGGATGAACCCGTCGACAAACATGACTGAAAGCGATCCGCCGAACGTCGCAGCTCCACTGATGGTCATTGCGCTGAATTCTGACGCCGGAGTTGTGCCCGCGATATGGATCGTGAGCGCACCAACTGAGCTTTGCACGTAGTTTCCGACTATGGCAATGTCACCGATAT
This sequence comes from Phycisphaerae bacterium, assembly GCA_035557035.1. Taxonomy (GTDB): domain Bacteria; phylum Planctomycetota; class Phycisphaerae; order UBA1845; family UTPLA1; genus JADJRI01. The sequence goes on along the minus strand of DATMEE010000147.1, from coordinate 1,306 downwards.
CATCGCCGGGCGAGACGAGGGCATCATTGACAACAAAAGCCGTGACACCGCTTCCCCGGTCAAACTGCCGCCGTCGAGATCGAGGATGGAAGTGGTTAGCGTGCCGCCTTGAAGCATCGTCTCGCCAGCATCCTGGTCGTAACCTGACGTCGCGGAAAAGGCGCCCCCAATCTCAGTTGTCCCGTCTACTTGGCGGTATTGGCCGTCGCGCAGGAATAGGCTGCCTTCATCGACAATCAACTGATTTCGATTGTGAAGATTGCCGGGCGCGATTCTGAGGCCGCCGCTCCCGCTGGCGCGGAGTAAGCCGTCATTGTATTGGGTCGCTGAGGTTGGATCGATGATGAGCGGATTTGTTCCCGTCGCGATGATGCTTCCTTCATTTACAATCCCGAGTGCCGTATCGCCGATAAGTCCGGCCCCTTCTATCGTGATTCCGTAGTTAAAAAGTCGAGCCCCTCTTATTCGATTGGCCGGATGATCTCCCAGGATAATTCTTCCTGTCCCGGTCAGGTTCGTGGTTGTCATCAAACGGAGCGTGGTGGCCTCGCCGAGCGAAACAACTTCAAGATTTCCGTTAATCACCAGTGGAGCTGCGACGCTCAATTCATGGCCATTGCGAATTCTAAGCGTTCCATCAATCGTGATTGGATCGACGCTTATGGGAATCGTGTTTAGCGCGGACCCGGTTTGGATCAGGCCGTTATCAGCGCTGTTCAACACTCCGCCCTGGAGTGTGAGGTTTTGAAGGTTCACGAAGGAATTCGCTTGGGCATCGATTACGCCGGCAACATTCAGAAAAAATCCATTCTTAAGAACAAGTGTCGCGCCATTGGTAGCGCGCAGCGTGCCTTGATTGGTAAACGCGGAAAGGGGATCGACCTGCAATGAAGTCGTTTTGTCGGCGACAATCAGGCCCTGATTGGTCATGTCGATGAAATTGTGGCAGATACTTCCGGCTCCCCGGATGGTGTTGTTTACGTTGGTGATGTAGGATTCGCCAATAACATAATTGTCTGGATGATCGCTCATCTCGACAGTTCCGCCTCCGGTTAGGATGAGCGGCGCGTCAAGAGATGACAACGAAGGAAAGAACGAGGAAAACCCTGCCGTAGTCATCCTGATCGTTCCCGTATTGATCAGCGTTCCCTTCGCCGCGACATAGGCGCCATGGCCAAACTCAACGAGCGCGTTGAGGGTCACGGGGCCCAGTTCAGTCGTGCCATCCAGATGAGCGGGCGTGTGTGAACTCAAGCCCGTGGGCACGATGATTTTTCCCGTGCCCGAGCTGCGGAGTGTGCCTCCG
>DATMEE010000146.1:0-7932 GCA_035557035.1 Phycisphaerae bacterium | reverse complement strand
AAAATTCATCTCGTTTCACGTCTCGCGCTGAGCAGATTCTTGGCTTCGCAATCATCGAAGCAGGCAGTTCGGTCCGTATAACCATCACGCCGAACGAACTGGATGTTCCGCCTCGAATCGCCCTGCCGATAGAAGAATCTCGCCACACAAAGAATTGTTGAACACCGCGCCTGTATTGGCGCACGCGCTTCGCGGCGAATGCCGAATCGGGCGACGCGAAACACTTCATCGACAAATATGAACGAACATGCCCTTGTCCATCAGTTCGCCGCGGATTCAGTTCGCTGCGCATGGCGGGAATTCTGCCGCCCGTTTTTCTTTCTGACGCGCCGCCGCGTTCGTTCGATCGTCGAGCGGCTCTCAATCGTGTCGTTTCGCCGGGTTGCAAGTGCCGTATTTGCGACACTCATTCTGGCCAGCGCCACACACGCCCTGTCGCCTGCTCCCGGAACTGAGAATACGCTCGGCAGCGTCTTCCAAATCCCGCCGCCCGTTTCGGCGCCACATGACTACGCGGCGGACTATGCCTGGCTGTCGCGCGCCCAGCGCGCCGACTATGTGCCGCTGCTGGACTACGTCGAAGCTCCAACCGGATTCGAGCGCGTGACAATTCCGGGCGGGGTATTTGCGGACTGGCTGCGGCGAATACCGATCGCGCCGGTGGGGACGGCAGTTACGGGCTCGAACGGGAAAGCACTGATTGCAGCTGACGATCCGTGCATTGCGGCGGTTTTGGCATTGCAACCTCGGAGCGGCCGTCTGCTTGCGGGCGGAAACATGCTGGTGCGGTTGCGGGCGGAGTATCAGTGGCAGGTCGGCGGCGCCGACGGGATTCTCTTTCACCTGACGAGCGGCCACGCCGTCGGATGGAAGCCATGGGCCGACGGCGTGCGGCCGGTGATTGAAGGCAGGAAAGTGCGGTTCAAGAGCACCAGGTGGAAGGATGCCAGCCGGGCGAATTTCTGCGCCTATCTGGAGACGCTTTTCAATTACACGTCGCATCTGAGTCTGCTGGATGACACGCGGCCGCCTCGCGACGGCACGGTGGCAGCGGGGGATATTGTGCTGAAATCGGATCGAAACGCCGCGCCATTAATCGTCATGGACGTCGCCTCGAACGCCGGCGGCGAGCTGCGGCTCCTGCTGGGGCGTTGTGGCATACCGGCGCAGACTTTTCACGTCATTCGAGGGGCCGATGGGTCGGCGTGGTTTTCGATATCGCAGGGGGGCGCGATCGAGGTGGATGGGCAATCGTATGAGTTCGAGCATTTGAGGAGCTGGTCCTCGCGGTGATCCAGACCGCCGGCTTTTCATGCCGGGCGGGACCACTGGCGAACCGCTACCGTTCGCGGAATTCGCTGATGTCGTTGGCGTAGGTGCGGGCCGTTTCCGTCGAAATCTGCCCGGTATCGATCAGCCGGCGGAGGTCGGTATCCAGCGAGATCATGCCTTCGGCGCGGCCGCTCTGGATCGCCGAGTCGAGCGATTCAATTTTGCCGTTGCGGATCGCGTTGCGCACCGCGTAGTTGGCGGTCATGATTTCCATGGCCAGCACGCGTCGCCCGCCGGCCGCCGAGGGGAGCAGATGCTGCGCGACGACGAAGCGCAGGCTCATGGAGAGCTGGGTGCGGATGTCGTCGTGCCGCTCGGTGGGGAAGAGGTCGATCATCCGGGTGATCGCGCCCTTCGCGTCGCGGGTGTGCATCGTGGCCAAGATGAGATGGCCGGTCTCGGCGGCGGAGATGGCGAGCTGTGCCGTGTCCATGTCGCGAATTTCGCCGACCAGCAGGACGTCGGGGTCCTGGCGCAGTCCGGAGCGCAGGCCTTCGTAGAAAGAGGGCACGTCCACGCCGACTTCGCGCTGGGTGATGATGCTCGCGCCGCTTTGCGGATAGATGTACTCGATCGGCTCCTCGATCGTGATGATGCGATGGCCGCCTTTGGTGTTGAGCATCTGGATGAGCGAGGCGAGGCTGGTGGTCTTGCCGCTGCCGGTGATGCCGGTGACGAGGACGAGGCCGTCTTTCTGCGAGATGAGCCGGACGCCGAGGTCGGTGGGGAAGCCCAGCTCCGGCAGGGTTGGGATTTGCTCTGGGATCGCTCGGAAGCAGGCGCCGAGGGCGCCGCGGCTGGAAAAGACGTTACCCCGGAATCGCCAGGTTCCCTGGGGCGTATCGATCTGAAACGCGAAATCGATGTCGCTTCCGGTCTCGAGGCGTGAAAATAATCCGGGTGGCACGATTTTCTCGACCATTGCCTTTACGGCGTCATGACCGATCGCGGAGCCATTGTTAGCAGCCGCCAGCTCGCCGTGAATGCGATAGGTCGGGGGGTAGCCAGGCACGAGGTGGAGGTCGGAGGCCTCGCGGCGGTGCATGGCGATGAGGAGGTTTTGGAGGGACGAGTCCATGAGGCGCCTCTGGAGTCTGTTGGTGGCGTGATATGGTACGGGATTCGGAGCGATCCGTCGCATTTTTGATTTGGCGATCTGGCGATTTGGGGGGGCAAACGCCGAAAACGTCGAAACGCCGAAACGCCGAAACCGGGGGGTGATACGCAAACGGACCGACACAGAGGCAAACAGGAAAAAGCCAAATGGACTTTTTGTAAACATTTCTTGGCGTTATGCAGGATGTAGCACTTTCGTTCATTCAAGTTGAATGCTGGATCAGCGCTCCGGCAACTCCCGCATTAGAACGCAGGCGAAGGAAGGCATAAACCGGCGGGAAAATTGAAGATTAATTGGAGAAAAACAAGCCTGGGAATCATCGTCCTGGTCGCAGCTATCGGGAGTGGACTCTTATTTGTCCGAGCCTCGATGCAGCGAGCGGATGATCTTAGCGTTCGTCCTGAATGCGCATCCAATCTGCGGGCAATTGGCCAAGCTTGGCGCAGGTATTCGGAAGGACTGGACACGGATGCGTCCATGATGGATCCGCAGGCTCTGGTGAAAGCCGGGCTGATAGACCGGAGTCGGCTATCCTGTCCCTTGCATCGAGGCCGGGCATCCTATTTCGTGGTTTGCTGGCCTCGACAGGACGCTCCCCGTCCGGATGCGAATATGGTTGTCATGTATGAAGACGCGGCGAATCATCGAGGCGATGGAGGCAATGTGCTGTACCAGGATGGCCGCGCGCGTTTCGAGAAAACGCCGAGATTGAATGAGATTATCAATTCGATTCCACCGCAGCGGCGGGTTCGGGTGACGCCGTAACCGATACACATGCGTACAACTTTCGGCCCAACGCTCGCTTCGGGGGAATCGGCCATTCAGTCAGGGTGGGATGTTTCGAGAACCCATTCGTCGAATTTGGCTCGGCGCGGGTCGTCCACGGGCGTGAACGTGTTCATCTCGGCGCGAACAAACTCCAAGTCCAGTTTGCCCGCATATGAACGCAACAGATCTTTGACATCAGCCTGGTCCTGCAGGCGCATGGCGATGAGTTTCATGACAATCAGGCCCTCGGCGGAACTGATCCGAACCTGTTGGCCGAGAACATTTGCGCTGATCGCACGTTCGAGGACATGGTTGTAGGTGGGAATCAACGGACGCATCAAGTCGATCTGCACATCGTCAAATCTCAGGGCAGTAAAGCCGTCATCGAGAAATTCGCGTACGTTGGTTTGAAGGTCCACGGTGAACCCGCGCCGCCGGAGCGCCTCAAATAAACCGGGCAACCCAATTTGCGGAACGAGAAGGAGGGCGTCAATGTCGTCCGTCGTGCGCACGCGAGTATGCTGAATCAGCGCAATTCCGCCGATGATCGCGTAATTGATCTGGCGTTCGTTAAAGGTGGATACCAGCGCTTCAAACGCCCGCTCCAGCGTTGGTCGCCCCGGCGGCAACGAGTCGTCGGCAGAACTCACGCAGATTCTCCCTGTCTTGCTGGCGGGCCAGGAGCGCCCGCCGGCGGCGCTCGCGAGCTTCCGGTCCGCGCGGCGCCATGGCGCGGGCTGCATCCAGCAAGTCGCACAGCGCCAGAAAACGCTCGGTCGGCGTGCGGGCCTGGTTTACGCGAATTTGCTCCTGAATGCTTCTCGTGAAAGCGTCCGCCTCGGGCAACATGGAGTCTATTCTATCGGGGTTGGAATGAGCAGCAATGAATCGAGCGGGCGAAAGTTCGCGGATGCTATGGCTAGCCGACGCACCGCTCGGGGGTGGGCCGCTCGGCGCATAATGTCATCGATTTGGTGAAGGGGCCGTGATGAGCGCGTAGGGTGGGTCAGCCTTATCGACCCACCTTTTGCGCACGCGACGCCTTCGCGCAAGGTGGGTCGATAAGGCTGACCCACCCTACAGACTGCGGGCACGATCTATCGATAACCAATGCATCGTTTGGGGATCGGTCGCTTCGGCATCTCCATCGTTTTGGCGTTTTGACTTTTTGGCGTTTTCGCGTTTATCTGAGTCGATGCAAATTGTCCTCTTTGAAGATCAGGGCTACGCCAATCTGCTTCCCCTCGTTTATTCGCGGGCGACGTTCAACCTGCGCTGCGGCTACACCAATCTCCGGGAGAAGGTGGAGCAGGCGTATGGTCAAAAAATCGACGCCATGTTTGTCCGGCCATCCATCGCGGCCGTGATGGCCGAACGATGGAAGATGCCGGTCAATCAGGTGGCCGCGGACGCCGATCAGCTCTGGATCAATGGACGCGTGCTGGTCCGCAGGCCGCTCGAGATTCCCCCGAATTCCGCGATATGGTCCGGCGAGACGCTGGTGGCCCTTCGACTTGCCAATGCGCCGGCCCAGCGCCGCACCACCGAGCCGCTTCCCGGCAACGAGGCACTCCGACGGGGAACCGCGTCCCTCCAGAAGGGTGTCGTCCCGTCAGACGCCTTTCGCATAATTGAATATCCGTGGAACCTGGTTCATTTGAATGCCGAGGAGTTGTTGCGCGAGTTCACTCTAAATGGAGAGGCTCAGCGGGATGGCAAGGTTTATCCCAATGCCCACATTCTGAATGAAAAAGCGGTGCACATCGGCCGCGATTCGACGATCAAGCCCGCGACGGTGCTGGATGCCGAAGAGGGGCCGATCCACATCGGTGAGAGGGTGCGGATCAGCCCCAACGTGACGATCACCGGGCCGTGTTTCATTGGCGACGACTGCGTGATCCAGTCCGGGGCCAATATCCGGCCCGGGACGAGCATCGGGCGGTTCTGCAAGATCGGCGGCGAAGTCGAAGGCTCGATCTTTCACGGCTATTCCAACAAGCAGCACGACGGGTTTGTCGGCCACAGCTACGTGGGCGAGTGGGTTAACCTCGGGGCCGACACGGTGACGAGCGATCTGAAGAATACTTATGGCAACATTCGCGTGCCGATCAACGGGCGCGAGATCGACAGCGGCGAGATGTTCGTCGGCTCGATCATCGGCGATCACGCGAAAACTGGCATCAATACGACACTGCCGACGGGCTGCGTGATCGGGTATGCGGCCAACGTGCTGACGACGCGGCATCCACCGAAGTTCGTGCCGAGCTTCAGTTGGCTGACCGATGACGGCCGGGAGGAGAACGATGCGCGGCGGGCGCTGGAGGTGGCGCTGAAGGTGGTGGCCCGGCGGAAGCGCGTGTATTCGGCGGCGGAGCAGGCGCTGTTCATGGCGATTGCGGGGGAGGCGTCCGGCAACGAGCGAACAGAGCCGCGACCGTAAGGGAGTGGTCACCGCTCGCCCGCGTGCGAATTCTCCGAATTGAGTTACACCCGGTGGCGCTGTTGCGCCGCGCCGGATTTCCACTTCTGCGTGCGGCAGAGCCTGTCTTCGAGATTCGCGCAACCCATCGCCGCTGAGCGTTTACCGCTTCCTTACGGGCGCGGCTCTGTTTTGTGCGCCGATTTCCGGCGAGACTCGCGCGACATAACGACTTATTTCGGTCAGCTTCGCTTCCCACGTTTCCGCGCTCATGGCGGCGCTTGCGGCCGTGGCCGGTTTGCGGCGCAAGGCTCTCTCGCAGGCGGCGGCGAATTGCTCGGGCGTGGCTGCGAGTTCGAGATGCTCGCGGTATCGCGCCACCTCGGGCAGCGGCGTCGAGACGACCGGCAGGCCCGCGGAGAGATACTCGCGCAGCTTAATGGGATTCACCGCCCGGGTGAGTTCGTTGATGCGAAAGGGAATCAGACCGACGTCGAAGCTCTTTGCATAGGCGGGCAATTCGGCATAGGGCCGGCGGCCGATGAGATGCACGTTGGGCAATGGGCGAAGGGCTGCGACATCGGTGGCGACTTCGCCGATGAGCACGAAGGACCAGTTCGGCCGAGCCGCGGCGACGGATGCCACCAGTTCGACATCGAACCAGTCCTGGATCAGGCCCCAGAAGCCGAAGATCGGCCGGGGGATGGAATTCATATCGGCGGGAATCTGCGTTTCGCCCGCAAGCGCCGTCGAGAAATGGGCATGGTCCACGCCGTGCGTGACCAGCTCTATGCGCCGGCACAGGGGAGCCTTGGACTGGTGCAGCGCGTGCGACGTTGCGATGACCAGGTCGGCCCGGGCGCAGAGGCGCTGCTCTGCCATCAAGACGGCATCGTGATCGTAACCGGTGAATTGGCTGAACTCGTCCACGCAATAGTAAATGACGCATTCCTCGTCGAATCGACCGCACAAATAGTCCACGTCCGGCGCGAACGACCAAAACTGGATCGGCCGGTGCGGCAATCCGCGGATAACTTGCCGAATCTGGCGCGTGAGCAATGCAGCGTTCATCCGCCGAGCGGTCGCGTTGCCGGGCAGCGGAATTATCAAAGGTGTAATCACGGTCATGTTCTGTGAGACGCGGCGGGGCCCTTCGATGAACTGCCGGAGTTTTCCGGCGGCCGCTCTGAAATCCGTTGGCGTCAGGGCAGGACGGCGGGAGGCGTGATAGTTCACCCAGATGACGTGGTTGTTTTGGGAAAGCAGGCGCATGATGTGGTGCTTGCTGGTGGGGTCGTAGAACCAGTTGCTGGCGAAGCAGATGATGATGCGATCGGAGATCATTCGTCGGCTGCTCCCGCGAGAAGCAAGTCGTGGCGATTGATCGACGAGCCCCGGACTTCCAGTCCGGGCGGCGCATTGTATTTGCGCGTGGTTGAATCAGCCGAAAGTTTTGATCCAACGGAAGCGTCGCCAACCTTCTTGAGAACGTCTACGCATTCCCGCCCAACGTCGGTCCAGTTTCGTACAGCTCCACATTCCGCGATGGCGGCACGATTCCACCGCCGCCGAAGCGTGTCAGCAATCGCGTCCACGAGGCCCTGGGAATCTGAGAGGGGTACGAGCGTGCCCAGCCGCTGATGGTTGATGATCTCCGAATTTCCGCCGACATTCGTCGCCACGACCGGGCATCCGCACGCGAGGGCTTCGGCGATGGAGTTGCACCATCCCTCCGATTCACTCGCGAGGGCGAAAAAGTCAGCGGCGTTCAACAGCCGGGCGATGCCGGGCTGATCGTGCCGGTCGAGCAAACTCACCGCAGGTTCAATGCCGAGGGGTGCGATGCGCTGGTTCACCGCGTGAATGGCCGCGACAAGCCGCCTTTCATATGCCGGCTCTCCGGCACTTCCCCCGACGAGGACGAGCCGGACAAACCCGGCCTCTTCGCACACCGCCGGCCAGACCTCGACCAGCCGGTGAAATCCCTTCAGACGCTGGCGATGGCCAACCGAGACGACGTATCGGGCGGATGCATCCCATCCGAGATATGCACGGCTGGACTTGCAGGGTCCGGGACATCCGCAATCGCACATTCGGAAAACCGCTGCATCGATCCCGTTGGGAATGAGGCGAATATCCAACGGCCGGCCGGCGATTTCCCCGGCGAGTTTTGCAAGCGATTGGGAGACTGAGATCACCGCATCCGCGTCGCGCAGCATTCGGGCGATCATTCGCCGGCGCACCGGATCGCGGGACTGGCTCACGAGCTTGCCCCGAAGCGTGCAAATGAACTTCA
>DATMEE010000145.1:0-7107 GCA_035557035.1 Phycisphaerae bacterium | reverse complement strand
CGGTTGATCCCGCGTCTCCAGCGTGTACCCGCTTCCCGTGCCGCATCCCTCGAAATCCGCCGGAAAATCACCCCAGGATGGCGGGTTGTGTACGTTGTCATCCAGCCGCGTCAGCAGCGTGTTCGGGAAACCGGCCGGATAGCCCAACGAGTCCGTCGGCCGCTGATGCGCGGGCGGGCCGGGCAGGGCGAACTCCAGCGTTTCATCGGCTGCGACGGTTTCAAATAGCGATCCGTCCGCACTGCTGCGCACATCGATGGTTCCCGCCACGTTATCCATCAGCCACAGCATGGCCGCCGTGTTCTCCTCCGCGCATTCCAGAATCTGATCTTCCGGCAGCAGGAATCCGCCCAGCCCCGTATTGGTCGGCCGCACCTCGGGCGTGAATGAAAGCACGCCGTGCGCGCCGTAGGCGAAATCATTGAAATCGCCGTTGGTCGCGTAGATGTTGTAGTTGCTCTGGCCTGGGATGTAGAACAGCCCGTGTACGTCGTTTACAAGCTGCGAGAGTTTTTTTCCCATGGCCCGCAGGGACGAATAACTCTCCGGCGTCACCGAGCCGGTGTTGCCCCAGGGGTACAGCCAAAGCTGGCTGTAGGAGTGAAAGCTGACCGCGATGGCCGGCTTCTCGGCCGCGATGAAGTTTTGAATGGCCTGGGTTTCGGGTTCCGAGGCGGCCGATCCGCCGCGATACGTCTCCGAGCAGGCATTGCCGCTCGATCCGCCGAAATTTCCCCAGACATAGGAATAATTCCGGTTGATGTCGACGCCGCAGCAGGTGCTGTTAGGATTGTTGTTGCAATTCTGAACGTTATTCAACTTGCGGTTCTTGCGCCACATCCGGGCGCTGGGTTGCGGCCCGTTCCAGGTGTGTGCATAACCGTCCGGATTGGTGATCGGCACGAGCCAGACCACCGAGCGATCCACAATGCGCTGCACGCGGGCATCGGTGGCATATCGGCTGGTGAGGTACTCGGCGATGTAGAGGAGTGTCTCGTGGGTGGCCCACTCGCGGGCGTGCGTCGTCGCCTTGATGAAAATCTTCTCTTCGCCGGGTTCGACCGCGTCCGGCTGATCGGTGATTTTCAAGGCCCAGATGTCGCGGCCCTGAATGGACTGGCCCAGGGACACCAGGCGGCATATATTCGGGTAGGCAGCGGCGAGGTTCTGCAGGAAGCAAACGCTCTCTTCGATATTGTGATACTCATCATACGGCATCAGGCTGGTGCCGATGTTCTGACATTCAACGCCGCGCGGGGCGCCATCGTCGTCCGGTCCCTCGGTCTCCGGCATTATTCTTCCCACGACCGCTTCGATGGACGGCACACGCTTCTTCGCCAGCGTGTTCCAGGGCGCAAATGCGGCAATGTGATCGGCCAGCCTTCCCACGTCTTCCACGGGCGCGCCGCGGGCTTGCAGGGCGGCAAGCTCGTCGGGGGTCAGAAAAAGCACCGCTCGGCGGATGCCGTCCGGGTCGCGGTCAATCGCGCACGGGTCCAGATGCTCATCGATCCAGGCGCGAACGTCGGCCGGCTGTCCTTGCAAATCAGCCAGGGAAATTCTGACGATTCGCAGATCGTCCCGTGCTTCGGAGAGCGGAGGCAGAGCGTCCTGCGTGCCGGCCGCCCACGCAGTCGCGGTCGTACCGAGGAGCAAACACGAAATAATGCATGACAACACTCGCACGAAAGGCCTCGCGATTGAAAAGCTGAGAGATTTCCACCCTGAAAGCCCGGCCAGGTCACCGGGACATATCTCTCATTCTAACCCCAAATTCGGAGAAAATCGAACATCCGGCTTGTCGCAAAAGTCCGACCCGGTCCAGTGTTCCTAGGGAAGTCGCGGCCAGTTTGCTTGAGCAGCAGGGGCTGGAATCGCTATCCTGTATATCGCGTTCGCGTTTTCGTGCCTCCGCCATATCTGTTTGAGAGCGAGCCGCCACGGCGAACGACCGCCGTTTTGACTTGGACCGCATAACGCGGACCGGGCGGCGAAGTCCAGTGATCCCGCCATCTTGAGTGGGAAGGAGCAATCCAATGAAACCGAGTTCGAATTTCTGGCTTTGCCTCACGGCTTTCGTGGCGGCGCTAACGTGCAAGCTCAGTCCGGCGGCGGCGCAGCTTCAGACCGAGTTTCGCGAGCCGCGCGGCGGCGGCGGCGCCGGAGGGGGGTCCGAGGCGTGCGACTATCAGTATGACGACGGCACCCGCGAGAGCGCCCTGTCGCTTTCAGGTAGCGGCGAATTGTGCTGGATTCACCAGTATCAGGTCATCCCGGAGCAGGAACGGATCGTCTCGGTGTCAACCTCATGGGAAGACGTCGCCAACGGCCGGCCCGCCCGCGTGTTCGTGTGGGAAGACCCCGACGACGACGGCAATCCGATCAACGCGGTGCTGCTGGTGCAGCAGGCCGTCACGGTGCAGAACACGAATACGGGCATCGTCAACGAGTACGTGCTGGACGCGCCGCCGATCGTGAGCGGCCGTTTTTTCGTGGGGGCCGCGGTTCAGCAGTTGCCGGGGGAGTTGCCGTGCCCGGTTGACACGTCGAGCCTGTATGTGGCGGCGCGAACGTGGTTCGTGGGCGATTTCCAGGCGTTCAATCCCGTCTCGCTCGCGGGCAATGACGTGCCGCCGACCGACGCGGCGGATGTGGGCGCGGGGTACGCGATTCTGCGGGCGTGCGGCGCGGCGGGGCCGCAGATGACGTATCAGGGGCGGCTCGCTTCCGGCGGGCAGGTCGTCGATGGGCCGGCGGACCTGCGCTTCGCGCTGTTCGACGAGCTCGCGGCCGGCACGCAGATCGGCGACACGGTGGACCGGACGGGCGTGAACGTCGCGGCCGGGCTGTTCACGGTGCAGTTGCCGTTCGGTGCGGCGTCGTTCTCGGGCGCAGCTCGCTACATGGAAATCAGCGTGGCCGTGCCGCCAGGCAGCGCCTTCGTGCCGCTGTCGCCGCGGCAGTTCATCGCCGATGCGCCGTACGCGGCGTTTGCCCGCTCGGTCGCGTGGCCGAGCATCCTTGGGATGCCGGCCGGCTTCGTCGATGGCGTGGATGATGCGGGCACGGGGGACATTACGGGCGTGACGGCCGGGCCGGGGCTGACCGGCGGCGGAACGGCCGGAGCGGTGACAGTGGCGGCCAATTTCGGGGGCAACGGGACGGCGACGAGCCTGTCCCGCAGCGATCACTTCCACAGCTCGCTGGACGCTTCCGACGGCTCGCCGGCGGATGTGGTGTTCTCCGATTCGCTGGGCAACGTCGGCGTGGGGACGCTGACGCCCGCGCGGCGGCTGCACGTCGCCAACGGCGTGTCTGGGGCGGCGTCGCAATCTACGACGGATTTCGTGATCGAAGATGATGCGGCCGCGTTTCAGCACTTCATTACGCCGGATGACATCGAGAGCGGATTGCTCTTCGGCGACGTGACCGCCTCCATCGGCGGAGGAATCATTTTCAATAATGCCGCCACCAACAACGGCATGCAGTTCCGCGCCGGCGGCAACACCACGCGCATGACCCTCGATGGAACCGGCCGCCTGGGCATCGGAATCACCCCCACGGCCACCCTGCACGTCGGCGGCGTAGGCGGGGACGATTCGGTGAAACTGCCGAACGAGGCCATCAACTCGGTGGAGATGTTCGACGAGCCGGGCGTGGCCAGCGACGTGGAAGGCGTCATTGCCACCGCCCTTTCTCCCAGCATCCAGCCGATTCGCACGCGCGCCATCGACGTTCCGGCGCCCGGCTTCGTTCTCGTGATCGGGTCGTGCCAGGCCACCGCCAACCATGTCAATGGGACGGCAAGCTCCGCGAACTTCGGCGTTTCCGACACCACGAGCTTTCCAGCGAGCCAGGACGTGGGGGTGTCGCTGCCGTCCGGTGCGGCGACCGGAGGCTACAACTGGGCCGTCACGGTTCACGGTCTGTTCGAGGTGACGACGGCCGGTTCTCACACGTTCCGGATGCTCGCCGAGGAGAATGGTGCGGAATGGTCGGCGAGTGAACTTCAGCTCACACTGGTCTACTTCCCGACCTCATACGGCACCGTGGACCCGACGATCATCGGCGGCCCGGGAGATGACGACCTGGAGCCGACGTTTGATTCGGCCACCGAATCCGCGCCGGATGTTGGTTTGAGCGCCGACGAAGGACCCGCCGCCGCGGTTGACCTTGAGGCAGCGCTGCTGCGACTGGAGCAGGAGCGCGAGCAGGTGCGGTTGGAACTCGAAGCGCTGCGCAGACTCAAGGAGGAACTATCAGATTTGAAAGAGGAGCTTCGCGCAACGACAGGAGATTAATCTAGCACCGGGGATACGCCAACGGCGTTGTGTCCCCCAGCGCAGGGTTGTCGCGGAGTGACTAGCTGAATAAAGGCGGCGCAACCTCATCGAGGTTGATGGTTTTGACCTCACGCAAACCCAGGGTAGGTCGCCTTGCGACCAACCCTGGGCTGGAGGACGCAGTCCCGTTGGGACAGGAAGAAGAACGGCGAGCCGATCCACCTATTTCCGCTTCTGTTCCTTCGCCCAGGTGTCGCGCAGCGAAACGGTGCGGTTGAATATGAGCCGCGCGAGCGTGCTGTCGGGATCGGCGCAGAAGTAGCCGTGGCGCTCGAACTGGAAGCGGTCGGGCAGAATCGTGCCGTGGGCGTCGCGCGGGCACCGCGCCTCCGCCAGCGCCGGCTCCAGCTTACACCCGGTCAGCGTCTGTAGTGCGTCGCGGTTCAGATGATCGAGGTAGTGCCCGCCATCCGGCACGTTCTCCGGCTCGGTGGATTTGAACAGGTGGTCGTACAGCCGCACCTCGGCATCGATGGCGTGCGCCGCGCTCACCCAGTGAATGGTACCCTTCACCTTGCGGCCGTCGGGCGAGTCGCCGCCGCGCGTGGCCGGATCGTATGTGCAGCGAACCTCGATCACGTCGCCCGTGGCCGGGTCCTTCACGCATCCGGTGCATTTCACGAAAAAAGCGTAGCGCAGGCGCACCTCGTTGCCGGGAAATAATCGGAAGTAACCTTTGGGCGGCGTCTCCGCGAAGTCGTCGCGCTCGATGTACAGCTCGCGCGAGAAGGGCACCTGGCGCGAGCCGGCCGCGGCGTCTTCGGGATTGTTGATCGCGTCGAGGTATTCGACGCCGCCTGCGCCCCGGGCATCACCCTCACCCTGGCCCTCTCCCTTCGAGGGAGAGGCAGTAACTGGATAATTCTCAATCACCAGCTTCAACGGCCGCAGCACCCCCATCCGCCGCGGCGCGACCTTGTTCAGATGCTCGCGCACCGCATTCTCCAGCCGCACCACTTCGATGCGGCTGTTGAACTTCGCCACGCCCACGTCGGCGCAGAAGTTGCGAATGCTCTCCGGCGTGTAGCCGCGCCGGCGCAGACCGCTGAGTGTGGGCATGCGCGGGTCGTCCCAGCCGCGAACGTGCCCGCCCTTCACCAGCTCCAGCAGCTTGCGCTTGCTCATCAGCATGTGCGTCAGCTCCAGCCGGGCGAACTCGATCTGCTGCGGGTGATGGATGCGCCGCTCGGGCGGCTCGCCCTCGTTGATCGCGGCGATGAACCAGTCGTACAGCGGCCGGTGGTTCTCGAACTCCAGCGTGCAAATGCTGTGGGTGATGCCCTCGATGGAGTCCTCGATGCCGTGGGCCCAGTCGTACATGGGATAGACGCACCACTGGTCGCCGGTGTTGTGGTGCGTCGCGTGCAGAATGCGATACATCACCGGGTCGCGCAGGTTCACGTTGGGCGAGGCCATGTCGATTTTGGCGCGGAGCGTGCGCGACCCGTCGGGAAATTCGCCGCGGGCCATGCGCTCGAAGAGGTCGAGGTTTTCGGCCGGGGTCCGCGTGCGGAACGGGCTGTCCTTGCCCGGGCGGGTCAGCGTGCCGCGATACTCGCGGGTCTCCTCGGGTGTCAGATCGCAGACATAGGCCCTGCCCTTGTTGATCAGCCGCGCGGCGTAGTCGTGCATCTGTTGAAAGTAGTCGGACGAAAAAATGACCCCCGCCCGCGGATCGTCCTCCCGCGCCCCCGGCCAGCGAAAGCCCAGCCAGCGCACGTCCTCGACGATGCTGCGGACGTACTCCTCCTCCTCCTTGGCGGGGTTCGTGTCGTCGAAACGCAGGTTGCACTTGCCGCCATACTGCTGCGCGAGGCCGAAGTTCAGGCAGATGCTCTTGGCATGGCCGATGTGGAGATAGCCGTTGGGCTCGGGCGGAAACCGGGTGGCGACGCGGGGCATTTCCGTGCCGGGCCACGTTCCCCACCGCCGCGCGGCGTTGTCGGCCTCGATGATTTCGGTGATGAAGTGGACGGGTTTTTCATTGATCTCAGGCATAATCGGAAAATCCTGTATCGAAACAGGTAGTATGATGGCGGGAATGCCGGACGAAAAGAACACTATCATCATGACAGTGCAACCCAAGAGTCTCTACTGTTCACTAATTGACCCTCGTCCGATATGCTCATCCCATGCGTGTTGTATCCGTCTATGTGGATTCCTCCGTCTGGAATGCGGCATTCGACGACCATGTCCCAGACATTCAGAAGCTGACTGAGAGCTTTTTGGCGAAGCTCGCGGCGACAACCGGCGCGACGGCCTATATTTCTGATGTCGTTCTCGCGGAGCTTGCCCGCGCTCCGTTCAATCGTCAGGCTGCATTGGCAGAGGCGATGCGGCGCGTATCTCCCATGCGGCTTGAGCTCGACGACGAGTCAGCGGACCTGGCGGAGCAGTACATCAAACATGGCGTTGTGACGTCGGGTCATCTTTCCGATGCGAGGCATGTGGCGATTGCGACGGTCAGCAAGATCGAAGTACTCACGAGTTGGAACTATCGGCACCTTGTAAATCGCCGTCGCCGCGATGCCTTTAACGGGGTAAATTCGATCCGGGGATATCCGCCGATTGAGATCATCAGCCCACCGGAGGTATTCGATGAGTGAGTTCGTCCCGCCAAGCCTGGCGGAAGTCTGGGAATGGAAGCGTGAGGATGAATCGGAGTGCGCCGGCCTCTCGCGCGAGGAGTTGATCGCACACTACAAACACGCGGCGGATGCGTTTGAAGGGAAGATGAAGCTCTCTCTCCGCTCAAGGCCGGCAT
>DATMEE010000144.1:0-7483 GCA_035557035.1 Phycisphaerae bacterium | reverse complement strand
GGCAGGAGCCTGCTCGAGCTCGGCGGCAATAACGCGATCATCGTCGATGAGTTCGCGAACCTCGAGCTCGCCGTGCCGTCGATCGTCTTCGGCGCGGTCGGCACCGCCGGGCAGCGCTGCACGAGCACGCGCCGCGTATTCGTGCACGAGTCGCTCGAAAGAACTGGAGCAGCGGCTGACCCAGGCCTACGCACAGGTGAAGATCGGCAATCCGCTCGAATCAGGCACGCTGATGGGTCCGCTGATCGACGGTCGCGCGGTCGCCGCTTACAGCCAGGCAATCGAGACGGCGCGCCGCGCCGGCGGCACCGTCCTGTGCGGCGACAAGGTGCGCTCGGGCAATTTCGTCGAGCCGACGATCGTGCGCGCGCGCAGCGAGTGGCCGATCGTGCAAACCGAGACGTTCGCGCCGATCCTCTACCTGATCGAATTCAAGTCGCTCGACGAGGCGATCGCGATGCATAACTCGTCGCACCACGGCCTGTCGTCGTCGATCTTCACCGACAGGCTGCAGAACGCCGAGCGCTTCCTGTCGGCAGTGGGCAGCGACTGCGGCATCGCCAACCTCAACATCGGCACCAGCGGCGCCGAAATCGGCGGCGCCTTCGGCGGCGAAAAGGAAACCGGCGGCGGCCGCGAATCCGGCAGCGACAGTTGGAAGGCCTACATGCGCCGCCAGACCAACACCATTAACTACACCCGTGAGCTGCCACTGGCGCAGGGAATCAAATTCGGCGACTAAATTCGCCGTCGTTCAGGACTCATCCTTGGGAGTGCAATCATGAATCGAATACAAGAAATCTTGCTCGTGACATCACTTGTTCTCGCGTTCTGCGCCGACGCTCGCGCGCAGCTGAAGTCCGACGCCAACTGGCCCGCCTGGCGCGGCCCGCTCGCCAATGGCGTCGCGCCCAAGGCCTCGCCGCCGGCAGAGTGGGCCGAGGACAAGAACATCCGCTGGAAGGTCGCCATCCCCGGCCGCGGGCATGCCACGCCCATCGTCTGGGGCGACCGCGTCTATATCCAGACGGCCGTCGAGACCCAGCGCGAAACCGCCGCGACCGGCAAGGACAGCGAGGCGGCCGGGGCGATCGCGCCTTCGCCCGACGATGACGACATCGTGGCATTGCAGCCGCCGCCCGACGGCGGTCGTCGACGGCGCCGAGGCGGCGGCGGCTTCGGCGGCGGGGCCGAACCGCCCAGGCACGTCTTCCAGTTCCAGGTCATCGCCCTGGATCGCAAGACCGGCGAAACCATCTGGACCCGCACCGTCCGCGAGGAAAAGCCGCATGAAGCCGGCCACGGCGACGCCTCCCAGGCCTCGGCCTCGCCCGTGACGGACGGACGGCACATCTACTCCTACTTCGGATCGCGCGGGCTCTACTGCCTCGACATGCAGGGCAACGTGAAATGGGAAAAGGACTTCGGCGACCAGCAGACCCGCAACCAGTTCGGCGAAGGCGCCTCGCCGGCCCTCCACGGCGACACGCTCGTCGTCGTCTGGGACCACGAGGGCGATGACTTCATCATGGCACTCGACAAGAAAACCGGCAAGAAGAAGTGGCGCCGCAAGCGCGACGAGCCCACCAGCTGGGCCACGCCCCTCATCGTGGACATGAGCGAAAAACCCGCCCCCGAAACGCACGGCCGCAAGCCCGCCGGCAGGAATCCCGCGCGGGCCAATACACCCGAAGCCCCCATTCTGGAATCTGCCCCGCCCGACGCCCCTATGCTCGAGTCCGACCTGCCTACCAGCCCCAAAGGGGCGACAGAATGTAGCCACGGGTGGAGCGAAGCGCAACTCGTGGACCACGTCCCCGGTTTACGAGTCCGCCCCGAAGGGGCGGCGGAGCTGTTAAGCTGGGCACCCCCCAAGCCCTCGAAATCCGTCAAACGCAAACGCCCCAAATCCAAACCCGTCCAGGTCATCGTCAACAACACCAACTTCATCCGCTCCTACGACCTGGCCACCGGCAAGGAAATCTGGCGTGCTACCGGCATGACCGACAATACCGTCCCCTCCCCCATGCGCGAGGGCGACCTGGTCTTCGTCATCAGCGGCTTCCGCGGGGCCGCGGCATATGCCATCCGTGCGGCACAAGCGAAGGGCGACATCACCGAGGGCGACGCCATCGTCTGGAAGTACGCCCAGGACACCCCCTACGTCCCCAGCGGCGTCGTCTATAACCGCCGCCTCTACTTCCTCGAGAACAACCGCCCCATCCTCACCTGCCTCGACGCCCGCAAGGGCACCCCCGTCTACGACAAGCAGCGCCTCCCCGGCCTCGACAGCATCTACGCCTCCATGGCCGCCGCCGGCGGAAAGGTCTATATCGCCGGCCGCAACGGAACGGTCGTGGTCCTGGAGGACGGCCCGGAGTTCAAGCTGCTGGCCACCAACATCCTAGACGAAGGCTTCGACGCCTCGCCCGCCATCGCAGGCAAAGAAATCTTCCTCCGCGGCCGCTCGCACCTGTACTGCATCGCAGAGTGAGTGTGGCACCGGAGTAGCTGTGGCACCGGTTTCCAACCGGTGAAGTGTGTGGCACCGGTTTCCAACCGGTGAAGGGTGTGGCACCGGTTTCAAACCGGGTGGAGGGTGTGGCACCGGCTAATAGCCGGTAGCCTCGGCGCCCCTGCGGAACGTTTGCCCCTCTCCCTCGAAGGGAGAGGCCGGGTGAGGGTGTTTCGCTCCTTCCCCTCGAAGGTCGCAGACTCGCCGTGGTTGGTAAGGCGGGTCTTTTTCCATGTTTTCAAGCTCGTCCTACATGCATCGCCGGTGTTGAAAAAGGTGACTATTTCTGAAGCCGGCGTGCGCGGTGCTCGGCGCTCATTGGTTCGGGAGAAGCACAAACGGGGGCATCCCGTGGCGGATGGGAAGGGATCCAAACGGTCCATAGGGCCAGGAGATCGCGGTCGGAAGGGATGGAGCGGTCTTGAGCATTTGGAATTGGGCTTGCTCGCCGTTCGACACACGGCACGATAAAGACAACAATCCAGCTTGAATCTGAGTGGCGTCTATCCGACAATGAACACTCAATCAGCACAAATCGCCGGAGTTGCCGAGTTTGAGCGACGAAATGCCAGTTTGCCCAATCTGCGGGAGCGCGATGGAGCTTCGGGTCGCCCGACGTGGCCCGAACGCCGGAGGATCTTTCTACGGGTGCTCAAGGTATAAACATGGTTGGCGTGGAACACGTCCTGTTGATGGCGACACAAGACCGATCCAGTCGGAAACGCTAACTAGAGCCACCGTAAGTATCCCGCGACAATTCTCGGCGAGAAGCCTCTCGCCCGCACATCAAGCAAGATTTTTTCAAACTACTGCCGTCCCTTTCGCCAAGCTCCGCGCAATAATGGACGATGCGTCCTTGACGGATATTCGGCTCGCGTCTCAATGGCGCTTGGATTTCGTGACCCCGCTCCATTCACTTGAGCATGACCCGATCACGCGCCAAATTATTGGTACAGCAGAAAAGATTCTGACGCGGGGATCCGTTACTTGTCTTCAACCGGAAATCGAAGCAGGACTTCATGCGCTTTTTCCGGAAGGAAGTAGCGGGGACCAAGATCACCAATTCCGGCAACCAATTTCCGCAATCAAACCGCGGCCATGGCTCGACAGCGACGAAGAAACAAGATTCTACAACGAGTTTCTCCCCCAGACGCTTGGTGTAGATTTCGCGCGCTGGGTCATCCCTCAAACTGAACTGCTGAGTTTGGTTCCGTCGGAGGCGGAGGAGTTCTTGCAACAAAGAGTTGATTTCTTTGTGAGCAAGCCTGAGTCCCTCAAACTCATCATCGAGATCGACGGCGCTTTTCACGAACAGCAGTGGGAACTCGATAACGCTCGAGATGCGGCGCTATCTAGATGCGGCTGCACAATTTTTCGTATTCCGGTTGACGAAGTGCGGTCGGGAACTGGGCTCAAACTTGATGAACTTCGCGCCCTTCTGCAACTTCACCGCACGCCTGATAGTCGACCCGAAGATACGAACACGCAAAATAGGCTCGTGCCCGCATGTCGCTACGTCCACACTATTCAAATTGCGATTCTACAGGCGATCCAAATCGGCCTGCTCGGGTCTTCAGGACCCTGGGATATTACCTTCGATTATTCGCAGAAGTATGGACTTCAAGAAACTGAATTTGGGGCATTGGTCCGACTAGCAAGCACGGGCATGCAGACTTTGCTTTCAAGGCTCGCTGCTCTTTACCGATTCGACTTACCGAGATCCACCTCTAAACCACTTCACCTCAGCTTTAGCGGAGGCACTCATCCGACTTCGACCGTCTTTCACATCTCGAGTATGTATGTGCCGTTTGATCTTGCGGCCCAACCGGTGCCCTCTGGAGTCGCCAAGCTCACTGAACCAGCGTCCGACGATCTTTTGTATTTCTTGCGATTTCTCTTTCGAAAAGACGAGTTTTGGGAGGGACAAGCTGATTCCATCACGCGCGTTTTACAGGGAAAGGACGTGCTGGTTCTGCTTCCGACGGGGGCCGGAAAGTCAATCACGTTTCAACTCGCTTCGATGCTCTTGCCGGGCGTAGCAGTCGTGGTGGCACCGATTCTGTCCCTGATTGACGACCAAATTGACAATCTTCGCTCGTATGGCATTAACCGGGTTGCCAAAATCACTAGCCACATCCATGGCGCTGACCGCAAATCCGTCGCAGATTTGTTCGGTCAGGGGCATTTTCTTTTCTGTTATGTCGCACCCGAGCGTTTTCAAACCGAGTCCTTTCGGGAGGCCCTTCGAGCCTTAACAGTATCAACGCCGGTATCGCTGTTGGCAGTTGACGAGGCTCACTGCGTTTCAGAGTGGGGGCATGACTTTCGAACTGCGTACTTGAATATTGGTCGCACCGCACGCGAGTTCTGTTCATTCTACGGAAGTCCGCCACCCCTCATTGGCTTGACTGGGACGGCCTCAAAGGCTGTCTTGCGGGATGTTCAACGAGAGCTGGAAATAACGGATTTTGAGGCACTCGTCACGCCCAAGTCTTTTGACCGCAAGGAACTGAAACTCCTTCGAATAAGTTGCACGTCTGTAGAAAAAACAGCTCGAATGAAGGGGTTACTCGGTCAACTCTTGCCGCGAGAGTTCCAAGAGACCTCGGCTGCCTTCTTTCAAGCGCGCGGAGAATATACCCGATGTGGCGTCGTCTTCTGTCCTCATGTCGGGGGTAACTTTGGCATTGTTCAGGTCGCAAAACAGATTGAACAGGCGTTATCTATCCCCACCGCGATCTATTCAGGCACTGCTCCCAAGGGAATCGTTCAAAACGTCTATGATGAAGGGAAGGCACGGACAGCCCATGAATTCAAACGCAATAGACTCTCGTTGCTTATTGCGACCAAGTCCTTCGGTATGGGGATAGACAAGTCAAACGTCCGGTACACTATCCACAATGGACTTCCGTCTTCAATAGAGTCCTTTTACCAGGAGGCAGGCAGAGCAGGGCGCGATAAGCGCAAGGCAGTTTGCACAATTCTCTTTTCAGATGATCAGCCCGAACGAACTCAGCGATTGCTGTCGCCAACAACCACCATCGAAGAAGTTAGTAGTGTCATCGACTCGGTAGAGTGGGAGGACGCCGATGACATAACGCGTGCCTTGTGGTTTCACGTTAACGCATTTCGTGGTGTTGAGAAAGAGCTACAGGACGTCGAAGCAATCGTCGATCGTCTCGGCGATTTCACAATTCGACCTCGTGCAACGATTCGCGTCAGGAAGGAAGACCGAGCGTTAACAGAGAAGGCCTTGCATCGGCTCCTTGTCCTTGGACTCATTGCGGATTATTCGATTGATTACTCTTCACACAGTTTCTCAATACTAATGGCCGGCGCTTCACAGGAACAATGTATCGAAGCGTATCTGAAATACTTGTCGGGATATCTTCGGGCCAAAATCAAGCCGGAAATACAGAAGGCATCAGCCCTTCTCGGCAGCGACGCTCGAAAGTTTATCTTGGGCATGAGCCAGTTGCTCTTGAGGTTCGTTTACGAGGTTATCGAGCGAGGTCGCCGTCTTGCGCTTCGCGAGATGTTGGCTGCATGCAAGAACGAGAAGACCGAAGACGGATTTCGATCAAGAATTCTCCGATATCTTGACGCTTCAGCCTATTCGGACGATTTCGAGGCCATTCTCGCGCGGGACGACGCGGGGCTGGATTTGATCCAAAACATCGTTGACGAGCTTTCATCGCCCAACCAAGCTGCAGAACTTCGAGGGCAGGCAGGCAGGTATTTGGAATCCTACCCCGATCACCCGTCCCTCCTCATGCTCCGAGCGCTGTCCGAGGCATACTCGCGCAACTGCGATTTACAATTAGTCAAAGAGTTCTTTTTGGCATCGCTCAACTCGTTGGACAACTACTATGGAGTGACAGAGCCTGCTGGAAATCAATTCCGGACATGGGCATTATCGCTTATTATTCGGCGAGATAAGTCGCTGGGCAGGCAACTGACGGAAAAAATTCTACACCGCTCAGGAACTCGCATTCTTGCCCGCGAAGTATTGAGTGTAATCTCGACAGAAGAAGTTGACGCTGCAAAGTGGTATTTGGTGGCTCGGCTTGCGGATCGAGTGAAGAGTTTCTTGAAAACGCGGTAGGTGAACATGGCTCAGGAAGACTCGTTCTTAACCACAGAGGAGGCGGCCAACAAACTTCTCGAAGCTGTGCAGGCACTAGATGCCGAGGTCAAATCGTACAAATCCGCGAAAGACGAACTCTGCTCGATTCGAGAAAAACTGGAGGGGTTCCTTGAATCATCGGAGTCGATCGCCACGGATACAGGGGCCATCGTGCGAGAACTGCGAAGGATCGGCGGACCGGAAATCCTTACGAGGATAGCTGACTTGGAGAAAGCCCTTCAGAAGAAAATGCTTGTCCTTCAAACCCTCACAGTACTCGTCGGTGCAATCGCGCTGATATCGGCGGTGGGATCATTCCTCATGCGTTAATTCGTTAGTTTGCAATCTGAGTCTCGCAGGTCGAGTCCGATACCCGACATTTCTCACAGCTCGGATGAGAAGCGCTGAGCATTCCTAATCAACATGTGCGAAAGAACGCCAACCCCCAATATCACCGAAGTATCAGCCACCCTTTCTCCGTTCGCTATTCGCCGTTCGCGATTCGCGCCAGCGATGCGCTGAGCATCCCTATTAAATACCCTCACGGCTCAATTCGCGAAGCCGGCGGGCGATGGAGGCGCGGTCAAATGTCCCAGCTTTTCAAATCTTCCGACGACCTCACCCCCGTTTTCCCACGAAAAATGCAGTTGTCGAAAGGCGTTTCAGACGCTTTCAGGCTTTTTCAACCCCGAAAAATAAATGGTTCTTCACGGATTTCCGGGAAAGGCGGCACGGATTTTCAAGAAGAAGTAATCGTCATCTCGAAACCCGTACGCCATTCGTTTGATCACTTTGATTTTGTTGTTCATTCCCTCCAGCAGGCTGGTATGCAGTGGCCAGCG
>DATMEE010000143.1:0-12704 GCA_035557035.1 Phycisphaerae bacterium | reverse complement strand
CGCTCTCGTTCCCGAAGTACCGTAGCGCGTTGTCACTAAATCGAACAAGCAGATCGGAGTCGCCATCCGCATCAAAATCTCCAGCTGAAACGGAATCGATTGCCAAGCCGGGGATGAAACTCGAGTCGTAATTTATCTCAGTGTCATTACTCTCGATCCAGTATTTCCAATGCAAATCAGAATGAATCCGCCAGACTTCTATTCGCCGAGTGTGTCGGCGTTTGGATTCGTGACCCACTACAAGATCCAAGAACCCGCTGTTATCGATGTCGGCAAGCGCCGCACACTTGGCATCTTCCCATCCGTGTCTTAACATTTCTCGTTCGCTTGTTGCACCGTATAGAATTTCTGTCGTCTCGGGACCAAACAAGATGACGTCTGGGCGCCCGTCATTGTTCAGATCATCTGCCAATACTTGGAATGCCGCAGGCCACGGACCCGGCGGTTCGGGCATCAGCCGAAACTGCCCTGCGCGGCGATTTTCGATCACCAGCGTCGGCTGATCCCCGCGCCCGATGATGAAATCGACCGCATCGTTTCCATCCAGATCGATCGCAAACAGCGAACGGCCGCCATGAACCTCCGGCAAATTCACCTCGCGACTGACATCCTTGAAGGTGCCATTGCCGTTGTTTTGCAACAGCGACAGCCCTTTCTTCGCGGTAACGGTCAACAGATCCAGATCGCCGTCATGATCGGCGTCGGCCCACACCGCCTCGCTGATGTGCAATTTCGCAAAACCCGTCGTCGCGGACACATCTTCAAATTGGCCGGCGGCCGTGTGACGCAGCCAATGCGCCCGCCCCTCGTTCAGAATCAAGCAGTCATTCCGCGCGTGTTTCTTCGCGTCATACTTCTCGCCCGACGGAATCGGATTATGAAAATCGCCGACGATGCACTTCACCGGCCATTCCACCTTTTCGAGTCGCACCCCCGCTTCGGAAATCTGAAACCGCCCCTTCTCGTCCATGATCAGCGTGCAAACCGCTCCGTCGCCCCGCACCCCGATCAATCGCGGCCGGCCGCTCTCATCCACGTCGAGCACGGCGACGCCGAAAAACTTCGGCGGATCATCTCCAAATGCCTTTGAGGTCGCCTCGACGAATCGCACCTCGATTGCCGCCGCCTGCGTCGTCGGCCCGCTCGTTGGCGTCAACGCGGATGCCTCGGCCTTCGTATGGATGCACGTCTCCAGGGTCTGCGCGTTTCGCGCCTGATCGCCGAGCAGTTTGCGAAGCCGCATGAACTCGCGCTGGCACCGCTGCGCCTCGAGCTGATCGCCGGCCTGCCGGGCATAGGCCGCCAGCTTGAACCACGCCGCCGCGTTCAGCGGATCGAGCCGCACAGTCTCCTTGAACTGCGTCAGCGCTTTGTCATCCTGACCGGCCGCCTGATACGCCAGCGCAAGCTGAAACCGCACTTCCGGCGTATGCGCGTCGAGCCGCGCGGCCCGCTCGAATTCCGGCACGGACGTCTCGAACTCGGACTTGTGCGAATATGCGAGTCCCAGGACGTACGCCGAGGCCGCTGAATCGGCGTCCCGCTTCTCCGCCTCCCGCAGCGCCGAGATCGCCTCATCCATGCGGTCGGCCAGCAGTTGCGCGCGTCCCAGATTCCGCCAGGCCGCCGCCGATTCTCTGCGGTGCTCGATAGCCGCCTTGAACTCCTCGACGGCTTTGGCCGAATCGCGATTCTCAAAATAGGCCTTGCCCCGATTCATGCGGCGAACGAATTCCGCGTCGTCGGCGCGGACGGTTCGGGTGGGGGATGGACAGAAGACCGCCATTAGCAAAACCACGATCAACCCGCGTCGCATATTTAACCTTTGCAATGCGTCCCGACAGCTCTCCTGCCGCAAGGATAACCGCGTGGTTTCAAACTCCGTAGTGCGAACGATGCCCAACGGGTGGGGTGGATCAGCCTTATCGACCCACCTTCTGAGGAAATGTTCCGCTCACACAGAGGTGGGTCAAAGAGGCCGACCCACCCTGCGGCTTTGCCTTGCCGCTTCCTAGCAGCGCGGCTCCGATTTGGCGAACCGCTTCCTAACGGGCGCGACTCTGTTATACTGGTATACGGCTTATAGCCATGCACCCGTCGGCGATGTTCCGCGATTCAGCGACGTTTGGCCCCCGTCGTGAGGCCGCCACCGGGTCCGGCTTACAGATAGAGGTAAAAACATGCTCTCGGAACTCCCCGTCCTTGACAACAAGGCCGGTAAGTACCGCGGCGATGGATTCATGCAAAGCGGTTGCAACCCCGACGCCAAGTGCGGCAACGGGTTGGAAAAGGTCTATCCAACGTGCGCGGTGCGATACGGCTACATGCGATACCTGGGCGAGTTTAAGTATTCGCCGGGGATGAAATTCAACTGCGGCGGCAAGGTGGTCATTCAGACCAACCGCGGAATCGAGCTGGGTGAGCAGATCAGTCTGACCTGCTCGGGCTGCGACAAGTCGATCAACCGCAAGCAGATTCTGGAGTATACCCGCCAGAGCGGCCCTGAATTTCTCGGGCTCAAGGCCGGGCGCATACTCCGCGTCGCCACGCCGGCCGATCTCGACGAGCAGACGCACCTCAACATGTCGGCGGCGCATGAACTGGTGTTCGCGCGCGGCTTGGTCCGAACGCTCGAACTTCCGATGAAGTTCGTCACCTGCGAGCACCTGCTCGGCGGCGAGCGGATCATTTTCCACTTCATGTCGGAAGATCGGATCGATTTTCGCGAGTTGGTGCGCCAACTGGCCCAGGAATATCACACCCGCATCGAAATGCACCAGGTCGGCGCCCGCGATGAGGCCCGGCTTGTGGCCGACTACGAGATTTGCGGCCGCGAGTGCTGCTGCAAGAATTTCCTGAAGAAGCTGCGCCAGGTCAACATGAAGATGGCCAAGCTGCAAAAGGCCACGCTCGATCCCTCAAAAGTCTCGGGGCGCTGCGGACGCTTGCGCTGCTGCCTGCGATACGAGCATGAGGGCTACGAGGAACTCAATAAGAAGCTTCCCAAGGTCGGGTCGCGCGTCCGCACCGATAAAGGCATCGCCACGATCCGCGATCGGCAGATTCTCACCCAACTGCTCTCGGTCATTTACGACGGTAGCAACGAATGGGAGACGATTCCGCTCGAGGACATCGTCGAACGCGGCCTTCCGCGCCTCGAAGAGCCGCCCGAAGACCTCTCCCCACGACGCGATCGGCCCGGCGCGCGACCTGATCGTCCGCAACGCGAACCCGATCCTCGCGACCGCCGCGAACCGACAAGACCCGCTCCCCAGCAACCTGAAGCGCGGCGTCCTGAAGTTGGCGCCGATCGAACGGTGCCGATCGATGAATCATTAAGCCTCGGGGGCCTCAAAGATCAGAGTATGTCCGTCGAGAGCCAGGGATCGGCCGAAGCCGATTCCGGATTCGCCAGCGGCATCATCGAGGAGCACGCCCCACCGGGGAATTCACTATCCAATCCCCCGCAGGACGTGTCTGACTCGATGCGTTCCGGTCCGACGCCTCAGGACGATCAACCTGGCAGGCGGCGCGGCCGTCGTCGTCGCGGACG
Source organism: Phycisphaerae bacterium (assembly GCA_035557035.1). GTDB lineage: Bacteria > Planctomycetota > Phycisphaerae > UBA1845 > UTPLA1 > JADJRI01. The sequence goes on along the minus strand of DATMEE010000143.1, from coordinate 9,151 downwards.
TCGTTTTGGCAATGGACCAAACGAGAGTTCGGGGCGAAACGAAAATCCTGACGCCCCCGGCCCGCCCCCCTAGTGCCGGCCCCTGGGGATTCGGTAAGATCAAAGCTTGATCTCCAAGAAGATCAAAATGGCAAGCTATCCACACTCACGAACCATGCCCGAAGCGGATCGAAAGACACTCGTTGAGATCGCCCAACAGCTTGGCCGATACTCCATCGATGCCTTCGAGTTTCTTCACGAGGGCCTCGACTTTACCGTGCGGAAGCTACACGGCCCGCCGAGCAATCTTGTTGAGAATGTTTTTCGCTGGCTTCGGCAAAACGACGTCGATCTCGACGATCTGGAATCGTTGCTCGAGGATGAGCAACTCCCCGACACGGTGACGGAGGCGATCGAACAAGTCGGCGGCGTCGACGCCTTTCGAGAGAAGGCCAACCGCCATATCGCCGGCCCGGACCTTTGCTGGGGGCTGCGGGACCTCGCCCTCGAAAAATGGGGCGCCATGGCGCCGGCCGTGCTGGGCGCGTGGGGCATTCGCAGAACCCGTGATTTCGGCCGGCTCGTGTTTGCTCTTGTGGAGAACGATCTGCTCCAAAAACAGCCGGAAGACCGCCTCGAGGACTTCGACAACGTCTTCGATTTCGAACGCGCCTTCCGCGGTTCGTTCACCATCAAGCTCGTTGGAAAAGACGAATAAGGCTCAAAGGAGTGACGAACATGGCTGCGCCATCGGGATTCAACGCCGCGAATGGCGACATTCGCTGGGACAAGCAATATGCTCCCAAAATCTCTCGCAAGCAGGTCATCCTCGTGTCTGCAATATACGGAATCTGGCTGCTCTTCCTGGCGGCGCTGTCCATTGAGCGGTGGTTCTTCTCCTTTCAATAGGCCGCGCCGTTCCCCGCCACGATTTTCTTCATTGCAATTCTGAATCGAACGCCGTTCACTATTGTTCATGACGGCCGTCGTTGCTGGGAATCCCTCGCCGTTGCTTGCAGGCAACCTCGCTGCCCTACACCGAGCGCAACCGCTTGTCGCCGCGCTGCTCGAATCGGCAAAACTGCCCGACGACCTGACGAGCGTGACAGGCCGCGACGGCACGCCCACCTTCTCGTGGCATGAAAACGAGGGCTCACGCCAATGGCTTGGGCGGACGACGATGCCGACGATCCGCGCCGAGGCGTTGCTGGACAGCTTTCAGCCGGGAAACGGCAACGTCTTGTTCTATTGTTTCGGTCATGGCGTCGAGGCGCGCCGACTGCTGGACAGTCTTGCTCCCCATCAGGCGGTCTTCATCATCGAGCCGGAACCGGCGAAATTCCGATTGGCATTGGAAGTCCGCGACTTCTCGGAGGATTTCCGCAGCGGCCGTCTTCTGGCTTTCACGGGCCAGGCGGCTTGGAAGGAGTGCGGCGATTTTCTGGTTGAGCACGCCGGTTACGTGCCTCCGACGCGAATCCTTTCGTGGCCGTGGTTCGATCGGCAGACCATCGATCATGCGACCACCGAACTGACCGCTTTGCAGGGCGATGTCGCCCGCAGGCGCGCCGAGAGTTGCCCCCGCAAAACATCGTCCGGGCTTGAGCCTGTCGCCGGCGTGATGGCGGCGCGCGTGATGATTCTCTCGACAAATACGAACTCGGAATCGCTGCGGCTCGCTCGCCGCCTGGAAGCCGGCGTACGTGCCCGCGGATTTCCATGCCTCGCCTATATCCCGGACTCGCCGAAAACCGTGGCACCGGCGGGCGCGACGCGGTTGATGGAGGAGGCTGCACCCACGCATCTCATTGCCGTCGATGCCTACCCGGAGGCACTCTGGCGCGGAGAATCTGAGATTCCAATCGCGGTGATCCTGTCGCGACACCAGCCGCCGCCGCCGAATACGAAGTCCCGGTGTTGCCACTCCTACTTCGTTTTTGGCGAGTCTGACCGCGCCGCCCTGATTAGAGCCGGAATTTCTCGCCAACATGTACATCTACTTCAACCCGCGGTCCTTCCGAATTTGGCGTGCAGCGGCGGCGGCGACTCGATTCTCGTTCTCGCCGATTGCCTGGATTACGCCGCCGCCGCGACGGGCCTGCACCTGACCTCGCACGTGCGGCTGTGGGACGCCGCCGCCCAATTCATTCGTGCCAACATCGACGATTATCACGACGAAATGGCCGATTCGGCGCTTGCCGCCGCCGAAAAACGCCTGAATTTCAAGCTCCAGGATCCCGGCGTTCGTGGCGGGCTCATCGAGCGAATCCGGTCGCTCCTCGCCCCGCAGTTGATTCGAGAGGCGTACGTTGGAGCGATGCAAAAAGCGGGCCTGAAATTTCGCGCATTCGGCCGAAGCTGGCGAAACGGAGACGCCGACCCTGAAATCGAGGGCTCGCCGCCGTGGAGCATTGAGGCCGCGGATAAAACTTTCGCGGCGTTCGGCGCGATCGTCGTGCTGAAGTCGAGCGACACCGTCACGCTCGACTTTCTCGACGGCCTGGGCACGGGGCTTCCTGGATTCATCCGACGGAGTGCGAATCTTTCCAGCTTATTCTGCGAGCTACCGGAATTGGACAAGTCGATCGAACGCTTCTCATCACCCGCCGACCTCGTCCGCCGCCTTCAGAAATTCGTGCTTGATTCCACCCCCTTCAGAATTCGCTCAGCGTCTGCTTCGGCTTATTTCCGGACCTCACACACCTGGAGCCACCGTATCGACCAAATCCTTTCCATTTTGGAAAAAGCGGACGTCGAAACCACGAACACAAACGCAGTGCCCGCCGACGAACTCACTCTGAAACCCAGCTTGCCGTTTGGCCCAACCCCCGAGGTGCCGCGATGAGCCGCTCTCCCCACGGCGGCGGCTGGGCCGCGATCAAATACACCCTCGACATGGCCGACCGCGTCGGCTGGCTGCGGCTCTGGAAAGCCATGCGCAGCAAGAACGCCTGCAAGACCTGCGCGCTCGGCATGGGCGGCCAGCTCGGCGGCATGCGCAACGAGGCCGGTCATTGGCCCGAGGTTTGCAAGAAATCCTTGCAGGCCATGGCGGCCGACATGCAGGACGGCGTTCGACCCGAGTTCTTCCAGCGCTATGGCTTCGCCGAGCTTCGTCAGTTCACGTCACGCGAACTAGAAGCCTCTGGCAGATTGGTGACACCCCTCTGCGCCGCACCGGGCGATACTCACTATCGTCCGATCGACTGGAACGACGCCCTCGACCGCATCGCCATAAAGCTCAAGAAGACCCTGCCGGAACAGTCCTTCTTCTACATGAGCGGCCGATCCTCGAACGAAGCAGCGTTTCTCCTGCAGCTCTTCGCCCGCGTCTACGGCACCAATCACGTCAACAATTGCAGCTACTATTGCCATCAGGCCAGCGGCGTGGGCCTGACCCAGGCGCTGGGCGTCGGCACCGCGACCGTGACGCTCGACGACGTGGAGAACTGCGACCTCTTCTTCCTCATTGGCGGCAATCCGGCGTCGAACCATCCGCGGCTGATGCGGACGCTGATGACCATCCGCCGGCGCGGCGGCCAGGTGGTGGCCATCAACCCGATCCGCGAGCACGGGCTGGTCAACTTCCGCGTACCGTCTGACTGGCGGAGCCTGCTGTTCGGATCGCAAATCGCCGGCGAATACGTGCAGCCGCACATCGGCGGCGACATCGCGCTGCTCACCGGAATCGCCAAGTGCCTGATCGAGCAGAACCACCTCGATCACGCCTACATTCAGTCGGCTACCGAAGGCTGGCCGGAGTTTCTCCGAGGCGTTGACCAGACTGCCTGGACTGAGATCGTCTCCGCGTCGGGGGTCGAGCGCAAGCAGATTGAGCACATTGCGCGTCTTTACGCCGCCTCAAAAAACGCCGTCTTCGCCTGGACCATGGGCATCACCCATCATCTGCACGGCGTTGATAACGTGCGCATGATCGTCAATCTCGCTCTGATGCGCGGGATGGTCGGCCGGAAAAACGCCGGTCTACTCCCCATCCGAGGCCACAGCAACGTGCAGGGCATTGGCAGCATGGGCGTTACGCCGCAATTGAAGCAGGTCATCTTTGATCGTCTTGAGTCGGTCTACTGTGTCAGGCTACCGACATTTCGGGGGCATGACACCCTGAGCTGCATCGAAGCTGCCGCGCGGGGTGAGATGCGAATCGGCGTCTGCCTCGGCGGCAATCTCCACGGCGCCAACCCGGACGCCGCCTTCGTCGAATCGGCGATCGGCCGATTGGATACGGTCGTCTATCTGAATACCTCACTCAACACCAGCCACGCCCGGGCCCGCGCCGCCGAAACGATCATCCTCCCGGTTCTGGCCCGCGACGAAGAGCCGCAGGCCACCACGCAGGAATCGATGTTCAATTACGTGCGCCTCAGTGACGGCGGCGAGGCACGCCACGCCGGACCGCGCAGTGAAGTCGCGATTATCGCCCAGCTCGCCCGGCTCACCCTCGGCGGCAACGGCCCCATCGACTGGCGCGACCTGGAAACCCACTCAACCCTCCGCCGATGGATCGCCAACACCGTCCCCGGCTATGAGCAAATCGCACAAATCGATGGGACGGGCAAGGAGTTTCATGTCGCCGGCCGTGTCTTTCACGCCCCGACTTTTCCCACCCCCACCGGCCGCGCCCGCTTTGTACAAGTCTCACTGCCTAACGATCCAGCCCCGGCGTTGCGACATAGCTTTGACACCACGCTCAATCCCGCCGCCCTCCCAACCAACACGCTGCGCCTCATGACGATCCGGTCGGAGGGCCAGTTCAACACCGTCGTCTATGAAGAGGAGGACCTTTACCGCGGCCAGGACCGCCGCGACATCATCCTCATGAATGCCGCTGACATCGAACAACTCGGCCTGACCCAAGACGCGCTGGTGACGGTGCGCAGCGCTGCCGGCGAGCTGCAAGGCATTCATGTGCGGCCATTCGACATTCGCGCCGGAAACGCCGCCATGTACTATCCCGAAGCCAACGCCCTGGTCCCGCGCGACGCCGACCCGCAGTCCCGAACTCCCGCGTTCAAAAATGTTCTTATTACCGTGGCGCCGCAATCGATCGCGCATCCCCAGCCCGACGGCCGCGTGCACCTCCACCTCGCCGAAACCCGCGCCAGCCGAAAACTCAACGCGTGTTGAGAGTCGGTTCTGGAAGGCTCAGTTCCCACAGAATTGCCGCCACATCATCTCCGGCACCGAAACGATGTCGTCGTACGCCAATCCCTGCACCAGAAAAAAGCCCGCCGTGCTGACCGAGTAAAGCACGGCTGCCAGAAAGGTGACACCGAGCAGCGACCGATTCGCATCCGCACGACGCAGCACGCCGTACATGCAGACATACCACCCGGCCGCGATCGGCGTCAGGAAACGAAGCTGCGCCCCCTGCCCCATGATCTGAAGCATCATCAGCGCCACATATCCCAGAACCAGCCAAAGAAGTCCTATGCGCAACACCCGTGAAGGCATTCCACCGCGCACCGCAAACATTGTCACAACGATGACGCCTGATACCGGAGCTACCAGCAACGTCTGCCCCGCGTAATACCAGATCGGGCGCTGCATCGCCCGCTCCACGTGAGAACTCAAAGCCCGCAGCGCCGAATCAGGCATGATCCAATCCGGCAGGAAGACGCCATACTCCCGATGAAACACGAAGAGCCACAGCCCAACCAAAACAATCTGCGGAGCCACAAATCCGCCGATCAACGCCGCCCGATGTTTGCCTCTCTCTACGGCGAACCACAGCACCGCGCTCCCAACCGGCAGCGCAAGTAATCCCGGAAGCTTGGAGAGCGCCGCGAACGCCGCGAACACGCCCCCGACCAACGCTGGTCCGGCCGAACCCCGGTACGCCGCCAGGAAGCAAAAGCCCGCCGACAGCGCGCAAAACCCTCCCGCCAAATTGTCCGGCCAGATTTTGCGCGCCGTAAGCGTCAGAATCGGATCGACCGCGACGCCCAGCACCGGCAGCCACAGAAACAGTTGCGTCGCCCCCCCGTGTCCCCGCCGGGCGCACCAGCAGATCAGCGCCACGCCCACCACCGCCGCGGCGTGTCCCAGCCATGACACCATCACGGCGGCGCGCGGGGTATCGAGCCAGGCGAACGGAATCAGGAGAAACGTCTGCATCGGCGGGTGATGAAACAGCGGCTTGTCGTACATCGCAGGCGGAAGCGATTCGAGCAATTCCGTGCCGCGCAGCGAGTACGCGCCGGTCGCGAGCCAATTCTGCGCCAAGGCCCAGTAAATCCGCTCGTCGTCCTCTAGGTGATCAACGCCCAGGCTGGGAATTTTGAGCGCGAACATCAACGCGAGAATAATTCCGCAGATGATCGCATATTGCCTCACATCGGTTTCGCGAGTGGGGGACAGCGGCATGGCGGGTTCAGTTTGAATGGCCGCACCCTCAGGAAACGCCAAAACGCCAGAACGCCAAAACGCCGAAACATGCAGCGACTTTCCGAGGCCGAAGCGCTAGCGAGGCAGTTTGTGATTTCATTTCATTCTCACAACGCACCTTACCCCTCGCGAATCGCATCTCATCACGATACCCATTCGATCTCCAAACTGTACAATGCCGTCATGCCCCGGACCGTATCGAATCGCCGAGCTTCCCGCCCCGCAACGCCGCCCGCGCCACCGGCCAACCAGGCGATGACAGCGAAGGGAGATGCGTCTGCATCGACCGATCTGACGCCGGCCATGCGGCAATACCTGGAGCAAAAATCCCAGGTCGGCGACGCCCTGCTCCTGTTCCGCATGGGCGATTTCTACGAGACCTTCTACGAAGACGCAAAGACGCTGGCCCGGGTGCTAGGTCTCACCCTCACCGCCCGCAGCAAGAACGCCGAAAATCCCGTTCCGCTGGCGGGCGTGCCCTATCACTCCATCGACGCCTACGTCGCCCGGCTGGTCCGCGCCGGCTACAAGGTGGCCATCAGCGAGCAGATCGAGGACCCGCGCACCGCCAAGGGCGTCGTCAAGCGCGCCGTGCAGCGCATCATCACGCCCGGCACGCTCACCGAGGACGCCCTGCTCGATGAGCGCGCCCCCAATCATCTCGTCGCCCTCTGCCCAGACAAGAGTGGATGGACCGCCGGGCGAATCGGCCTGGCCTGCATCGAGCTCGCCAGCGGCCGCTTCTTCGCCGAAATGGTTCCCGCCGACGCGCTGCTCGATGACCTCGCCCGCTTGCGTCCCGCCGAAGTCATTGTGCCCGAAGCGCCAATTGAAAGCGTGCCATCCGGCGCGGACTTCATTCGCGACGCAGTGAACACCGCAGTGACACCCCGCGGTGCGCATGTCTTCAACGCGCACATGGCAGATCAGGCGCTGCGAAAGCATTTCAGCGTCGCGACCCTGGCCGGCTTCGGGTTCGACGAGATGGACCGCTCGCTCTGCGCCGCCGCAGCGATACTCGACTACCTCCGCGAAACGCAGAAGGGCGCTCTGGCGCACATTCTAACCCTGACGCCGCGGCATTCCGACCGCTGCCTGATGCTCGACCATGTCACCCTCCGCTCGCTCGAAGTCGAACGCACCCTGCGCGACGGCAATCGGGAAGGGTCGCTGCTTCACGCCATCGACCTGACCGTCAACCCGATGGGCGCGCGGCGGCTTCGCGACTGGCTGTGCTTTCCACTGCTCGATGCCGGAGAGATCGTCGCCCGGCAGGATGCGATCGCCGATCTGCTGCACCACCCTGACCGCCTTCGCGGCATGCGCGAGATCATCCGGTCGATGGGCGACATGCAGCGCATCATCGCCCGCCTCGGCGTCGGCCGCGCCACGCCGCGCGACATGGTCGTTCTGGGCCGCGGTCTGCTGCACGGCGAGGGACTCGCCGATGCCATTGGCCCGGCAGTGGGCCGCGGACAGCCGGCTGATCGGATGAATTCCCCGGATCTGCTCAGCGCCTTGCACGACAACCTCACCGGGCTTCGCGATCTGGCTGACTATATGTGCGGCGCCCTGAAACCCGATGCACCGCAGGGTCTTCGGGACCCCGGCTTCATCAACTCCGGCTTCAACGCCGAATTGGATCGCTTGCGAAACATCGGCGTCGATGGCCGGCAATGGCTCGCAGAGTATCAATCGCGCGAAGCGAAGCGCACCGGCATTCCCACCCTCAAGGTCGGCTACAACTCCGTCTTCGGCTTTTACATCGAAATCACTCATCAGCATCGCGAAAAAATTCCGCCCGAATACGTCCGCAAGCAGACCGTGCGCAACGCCGAGCGCTACATCACCGACGACCTGAAACGCCACGAAGATGAAGTCTTGAGCGCCGCCGACCGCGCTCAGCAGCTCGAACTCGATCTCTTCGACCGCATTCGCGCCCGCGCCGCCGAATCGCTCTCCAAGCTTCAACAGATCGCCGACGCCGTCGCCACGCTCGATGTCCTGGCCGCCCTCGCGGAACTCGCTCGCACGCGCGACTACTGCCGACCCGACCTGGTGGTTCCCCACTCTCGTTCCGGACAACCAGAAACCAGAAGCCAGAAACCAGAAACTCTCGAAATCATCGACGGCCGCCACCCCGTCCTCGATGCCGCCCATCGCGAAGTGTTTGTCCCCAACGACTGCGCCCTCCTGCCCGGGAAGGATCAGTTCTTGATCATCACCGGCCCCAACATGGCCGGAAAATCCACCTACATCCGGCAAGTCGCGCTGCTTACGCTCCTCGCCCACACCGGCAGCTATGTGCCCGCGAAATCCATGCGCTGGTCGCCAGTCGACCGTATTTTCGCTCGCGTCGGCGCGAACGACGAGCTCGCCCGAGGCCTTTCCACCTTCATGGTCGAGATGGTCGAAACCACCCGCATCCTCCACAACGCCACGCCGCGATCGCTGGTCATCCTCGACGAAATCGGCCGCGGCACCAGCACCTACGACGGCCTTTCGCTCGCGTGGGCCATCACCGAGCACGTTGCCGACCGCATCGGTTGCCGCACGCTGTTCGCCACGCACTATCACGAGTTGACCGAGTTGGCGAACCCGGAGAAGGGCATCGCCAATTTCAACGTCGCCGTTCACGAGGAGCTGCGCCCCGATGGAACCGGCCGCGATGTGGTCTTTCTCCACCGGATTGTCGCGGGCGCGGCCGACCGCAGTTATGGCGTCCACGTCGCGGCGATGGCCGGCATGAGCGCGAGCGTCGTAAAGC
>DATMEE010000142.1:0-5752 GCA_035557035.1 Phycisphaerae bacterium | reverse complement strand
ATGCGGCCGGCGGAGAGGTCCTTGACCGCCGAGTTTTCATTCTGTTGGACGAGCGTCGCCACGCGCTCGAAGTAGGTCTCGCGTTCGAAATGATCCGTCGTCGTGCCGATGCGAAGAGCCACCTCGGCGGCATCCCGTCCGCGGCCCTCGCTGACGGCGATGAGCAGTTGGAGGAGGTGCTGTTGAAGCTGGTTGTCCACGCGGCCGATCATGCCCAAATCAATCAGCGCGAGACGATGATCGTGGGTGAGCATCACGTTGCCCGGGTGGGGGTCGGCGTGGAAGAAGCCATCGATGAGCACCTGCTTGAGATACGCTGAGAAAAGTTCGTCGGCCAGCGCCTGGCCGTCGACTTCGGTGAAGACCACGGGTGACACGGCTCCGACGCTGGTGCCGGCCACGCGCTCCATGACGAGCATGCGGGAGGTGGAAAAGTCTGGAATCGGTTTCGGAACGTAAAGGTTCTCGAACTTCTCCAGGTTCCTTCGCAAAGTTTGCAGATTGTCCTGCTCGAGTTTGTAGTCGAGTTCCTCTTCGATGGCCCGCTTGAATTCGAGAAGGATGCTCTCGAAGCGATAGCGTCGGCCGTAGGCGCTGAGGTTCAGGACCTGCGCGATCGCGAGGAAGGCTTCGAAGTCCACGCGAATCTGGTCCTGCACGCCGGGTCGCTGCACCTTGATGACCACGTCGCGGCCGTCGCGCAGCTTGGCGCCGTGGACCTGCGCGAGCGAGGCGGCGGCGATGGGAACCGGGTCGATTTCCGAGAAGGCGCGCGAAGGGCGGACGGGCAGTTCGGCGTTGATGACCTCCTCGACTTGCTCAAAGGGAATCGGCTCGACCTTGTCCTGTAAGCGGGAGAGGGCCTTGATATAGGCGATCGGAAGCAGATCGGCGCGACTGGCGAGCATCTGGCCGACCTTGACGAACGTGGGGCCGAGGGACTCGAGATCGCGGGCGAACGACTCCGGGCCGCCGGCTTCGGTGGGCTCGAACTTGTCGGGGATTCGCTGGGCGAGGCCGCTTTCGGTGACCCAGTCCGCGCGGCCGTGCTTCCAGAGCAGCCAGGCGATGTCCTTGTATCGTCGCAGATGCTCGGGCTTGACGCTGAGTGCCATGCTGTTGTTCCCGGAGTCGACAGACCCTCAAACTCCGGGGTCGCCAATGCCATTTGGATTCGGAATCGCGCTTACCGAATGGCTCAAGTATGGCAGGCGGCGGTGACAACGCAATGAAATACGACTAAATGGGTCGTTATTTAGCTTTGGGCAGCGGTGTGAGGGAGGAGACGCATGTACCGAAGGCGATAGGCAAGAAAAACGGGTCGCGGGGCTCGATGTGGTACAGGTTTGTTCTGACATCGCGGAATTTGCGCACGATTAATTGTCGGGTCTGCGGACCCAACCTACTTGGCTGTTTGCGTATGGGGTGACGAACGATCTATCCGGACTTTTTTGAATATTCCACGAACGCTTCGATGGCCTGGTACTCCGGCAGGCCGAGTTGGTCGTAGAGGGCGGCCGTGGCAGCGTTGCGGCTCTCGGCTCGCTGCCAGAATTCGCGGGTGTCCCAGGGGCCGGGGAAGAGGGCGCGGTCCTTCTGCGACTCGTGATAGAAGATGGCCATGCGCTTGCGCTCGACTTCGTCGGGCGAGAGCGGGACGGCCATCTCGATCTGGTGCGGCTCCCATTCCTGCCAGGCGCCGCGGTAGAGCCAGAGGCGGCAGTTCCTCATCCAGGCGTGCTCCGCCAGGCGCTCGACTGACTGTATGACGGCATTGAGGCACACGCGATGGGTGCCGTGCGGATCGGACAAATCGCCGGCGGCGTAAATCTGGTGAGGCTGGACTTTTTCGAGCAGGTCGATGGTGATGCGAATGTCCTCGTCACCGAGGGGCTTCTTCTTCACGCGGCCGGTTTCGTAGAAGGGCATGTCGAGAAAGTGGATGCGCCCGGACAGCACGCCGGCGTAGCGCGCCGCGGCGCGGGCCTCGCTGCGGCGGATGATGGTTTTGATGCGTTGGAGCGAAGGGGCGTCGATTTCGCCCGGCGTCTTGGCGGCGACGAAATTCTGCACCGTCGATTCGATGCGGGCGATTTCCCGCTCGCTGAAAAGCTCGAAGGCGCGGGCGAACTCGGCGACGAAGTCGGCGTGGCGTATGGCCTTTTCGTCGAAGACGGCGATGTTGCCGGAGGTCTGGTAGGCGACGTGGACTTCATGGCCCTGCTGGCAGAGGCGGATGAGCGTGCCGCCCATGGAGATGACGTCGTCGTCGGGGTGGGGGCTGAAGATGAGGATTCGCTTTGGGAAAATGTCGTTGTTGCGGCACACACTGTTCGCCTTCGCCGCCGCTTCCTGCTTGGAATCACCCTCACCCCGGCCCTCTCCCTTCGAGGCAGAGGGAGTTGCCGGCTTTCCGCCGGGCCAGCCGGTGATGGTGCATTGGAGGCTCTTGAAGACTTCGATGTTGAGGTCGTATGCCGAACCGCGGGCGGAGAGCAGCTCCTGGAGGCCGTGCTCGTTGTAGTCTTCCTCGACGAGCTTGAGGATCGGCTTGTCGAGCTTGAGCGCCAGCCAGATCACGGCGCGGCGGGTGGTTGCGGCGTCCCACGCGGCGCCGTGCGCGACCAACGGCCCCAGCAGCCAGGGGGTTTTGCGGGCGGTCAGCTCGCCGGCGGCGGCGGGGTCGAGAATGAACTGCGCGTTGTTGTGGTCCTGCAGGAAGCTGGCGGCGACGGCGTCGGTCACGTCGCCCTCGACGGCCTGGCGGATGATCGGGGCCTTGCCCTCGCAGAATGCCATGAGTATGACACGACGGGCGTCGAGAATCGTGCCGACGCCCAGGGTGATCGCCTTCCGCGGGACGTTCCACTCGCCGAAGAAATCCGACGCGGCGTCCATGCGCGTTACCTTGTCCAGCGTGATAAGGCGCGTGCGGCTGGCGCGGCCGGAGCCCGGCTCGTTGAAGCCGATGTGCCCGGTGCGGCCGATGCCCAAAAGTTGAAGATCGATGCCGCCGGCTTCGGCGATCCTGCGTTCGTAGGCGTCGCAGAAGTCCGAGATTTGTTCGTGGGCGAGCGAGCCGTTGGGAAGGTGAACGTTGGCCGGGTCGATGTCGATGTGTTCGAAGAGATGCTCGGCCATGAAGCGGTGATAGCTCTGTAGGGCGTCGGACCGCATGGGCCAGTATTCGTCGAGGTTGAAGGTGGTGACGTTCTTGAAGGAGAGGCGTTCCTCACGGTGCAGGCGGATTAGCTCCGCGTAGACGTCGACAGGCGTTGAGCCGGTGGCGAGTCCGAGGACGGCGCGTTCGCGACGGGCGGCCTTGGAGCGGATGAGGTCCGCGATCTCGCGGGCGACGGCGATGGCGGCCCCGGTGTTTGACTCGTAAATCAGAGCGCCGCTACGGCGATCGGTGTCGGTCGAGCGGCGGCGCCTGCCGAGGGGAAGGCGGATGGGATCGGCCATGTTCTGAATCCTCGCAAGCCCAACAGAGCCGCGACCGTAAGGGAGTGGTGGGCGCGGAGTCGACGCGCGACGTTAGGCGCTTGGACTTTCGCGCAAACGCTCGATCTAAATATCGGCAAATTTGTGGCGTGTTGGCCCCAACCGCTTCGTGACGGGCGCGGCTCTGTTAGTCGGTGCCGAACATGAGGCGGCGGCGGAAGGAACGGACGAAGAGGCCGTGGAGGCGGGCGAGGACGTAGGTGCCGTAGAAGAAGACGGCCATGACGGCGCCCCAGGCGAGGAGCGGCAGGGCGACGTTGGTGAGCTGGCCCGACGTCGAGCCTTCCTGCATCTGCTTGATCTTGGGGATGAACCAGTCAAAGAGAATGGCGGAGAAAGAATAGCTGAAGAGGCCGCCGTACACGCTGAGTATCAGCACGAGAAAGATATAGTGGACGTGGGTATAGCCGACGGACTGGCCGACCCTCACCGGATTGAGCGCCTGGCCGATGGTGCCGAGGCTGATGCCGATGAGGTTCATCGGGATCAGGAACGAGATGACGAACATGCCGATGTAGAATTCCGTCGGCGCGTTCTGGAGGAGTTGTTGGACCTCGCCGGCGGCGATGGCGCCCATGAAGTCGAGATCAGCGGGCATGGTCATGAGAAACACGACGTAGGCGAGGATCCCCACATAGACGCAGAGCACGACGTATGACATGAAGCTCTTGCCCCACTGGCTGGGGGCGAAATTGAGCTTGGGCGGCTGATCGTCGCGGACGCCGGTGGTGCGGACGACGTCGAAGAATGAGTGGATCGCGATGGCGGAGAAGAAGAATACCTCGGCCGCGAAGATCCCCATGAGGATCAGAACCAGATTGGAAAGATCGGCTTTCTGAATGCCCTGTTCGGTTCCGACGTTGCTCTGCTCCATGAGGTTCGAGAGCGCCGTCATGACCGCGACGGGAATGATGGCGGCGCCGAACGCGATTCCGGAGGCGGTCAGAATGGATGAAAGCGCCGAAAAGGGATAGGCAAAGGCGCTTCCGATTTCGTTATAGAACCCGCCTTCGCCGGTGGCCTTGACCTCGGTGGTGGCTTGTTTGATGGTCTTTCGGCCGAGGCCTCCGCCGCGCAGCGAGGGGATGCCCTTCCAGCAGTGCGAACAGAGCAGTTCGACGTTGGGGTCGGTCGCCTTGGTTTTCTTCTGGCAATGGGGGCATGTTCGAAAGCCGGACTGGATCTCGGCCTCGGCGTCGATTTCGCCGGCCTGCCGCTCGACATGGGCGGCGAGTTCCTCTTCGGAGAGCTGGGACGTGCCTTGTTCGATGCGGGCGAGGTCTTCGAGGTCGAGCCCGCCGCCCGCGCCTCCACCGACGGCGGCGGTTAGGGCGGGGACTTTGAAGGCCTGATTGCAGCCGGGGCAGCGGATGGCCTTGCCGGCGTACTTTTCAGGCACGGAGAGGAGTTTTTCGCAGCGGGGGCAGCGGATTTTCATTTTGAAACGGGGCCTTCGGGTAGGTATGCCAGTCTGATACTTCATCGAATTCTATCAGATTTCGATGAATAATGGCAATCCTCGATGTGAAACAGGCGCGATTCGGTGGCAAAATCGAATTCAATGGGCCCAACAGGATTTGGCGTTTCCGCCGCTCCTTCGGAGCGGACTGGAATCAGAAACGATTAATCCACGAGATGCGCTTCGCTTCACTCGTGGCTACAGCCCCTCGCCTCGTCGGGGCGAAGAGGTTCTGCCCTTAGCGGTGCTCCCCGGAAGCCACATGTGCGCCCTTTTCATTTATTATTCGTGCAGATGCCGCAGCCGCCGAGATTAGACGAGCGGCGACGGCGTCGAGAAACCCTTCGCCGCATTCTCCGCAGAGATCAGCTTCCACCTGCACGCGAGCGGCTCCACGACAAATGGGGACCGTAACCGGCCGCCGCGAAATTCGGCGCGACGCGCAGATTGGGCACCGGTGTAGTGGCTCAAGTGGCTTTGCGGGAGATGAGGTTTTCATCTGGAAAGCGCTATGGCCCGTTTGGCCTGGTCGCCGTCCGCCGAGACGGCGGACGCTACACGGCGGCGGGCTGGAAGGCGCGGCGGGCTTCTTCGAGGAGCTGGTCGACCTTGAAGGGCTTGAACAGGACGGTGTTCAGTCCTTCCTTGCGGGCGCGGACGATAGAGTGGTTCGGGTCGTAGCCGAAGCCGGTCATGAGGATGACGGCGCAGGTCGGGTTAGCGTCGCGCGCGGCGGCGAAGACTTCGTAGCCGGACTTGTTGGGCATCTTGATGTCGGCGAGGACCAGG
>DATMEE010000141.1:0-3563 GCA_035557035.1 Phycisphaerae bacterium | reverse complement strand
TCAGGAGATGTACAAATAGTCTGTTGCAACCATCGGAGTCAATGCTCCGCCGCTCTTTCAGAGCGGAATTTAATCAAATGCAACCCATCCACGGCTTCCGCTTCGCTCCACCTGTGGCGACAAACCCGTCGCCGCCTTCGGGGCGAAGCGAGTGGCCATAAAATGCGGCTCTGAGAGCGCGGCGTATGCCCCGCGTGAATGTTTGGCGGTTTTCGCCTATCATCTCCTTTCTTTTGCAAACTTAACCTCAGAAAGCGACCGCAACACGGATTTTATGGAAATTCGCAACATCGCCATCATCGCACACGTCGATCACGGAAAGACTTCGCTCGTCGATTGCATGCTCCGCCAGTCGGGCATGTTCCGCGAGAACATCACCTCGCAGCACCTGATCATGGACAGCAATCCCCAGGAGCGGGAGCGGGGCATCACCATCTTCGCCAAGAACTGCTCGATCTACTGGAAGGACGTGAAGATCAACCTGATCGACACGCCCGGCCATGCCGACTTCGGCGGCGAAGTCGAGCGCGTCCTGAAGATGGCGGATAGCTGTCTGCTGCTGATCGACGCCTTCGAGGGGCCGATGCCGCAGACGCGGTACGTGCTGCAGAAGGCGTTCAACTATCACCTCAAGCCGATCGTGGTGATCAACAAGGTCGATCGGCCCGATGCCCGGGCGCATGAGGTGCTCGACGAAGTGTTCGAGCTGTTCATGGAACTGGGCGCGGCCGACGCGGTCCTTGATTTTCCGGTGATCTATTCCAGTGCGAAGGAAGGGTACGCACGGCGCGAGCTGAGCGACACGACGATGGGCGTCGAACCGCTGCTCGACATGATTCTGGACCGGGTGCCGCCGCCGGGGGGTGACGCCTCCTCGCCGCTGCAGATGCTGGTGACGTCGCTTGATTTCAGCGACTACGTCGGCCGCATCGGCGTCGGGCGAATTTTCGAGGGGACGATGCACGAGAATGAAAAGGTGAAGGTGATCGCCCGCGACGGCCACATTCGCGACGAAGTGGTCGACGGGCTGTTTGTTTTCGAGGGTCTGCGGCAGAAGAAGGTGAAGGAGGCGTCGGCCGGAGACATCATCGCGGTGACGGGCATTTCGGAAATCGCGATCGGTGACACCATCACGTCGCCGGAAGACCCGCGGCCGATGCCGATCATCGCGGTGGACGAGCCGACGCTGACGATGGAATTCAGCATCAACACGTCGCCGTTTGCAGGCCGGGACGGCAAGTTTCTCACCACGCGGCACATTCGCGATCGGCTGATGAAGGAGCTGCGCTCGAACGTGGCGTTGCGCGTCGAGGACATGATGCAGAAGGACGTGTTTCGCGTGTCCGGCCGCGGTCTGCTGCACCTGGGCGTGCTGATCGAGACCATGCGCCGCGAGGGCTATGAGCTGATGGTGGGCAAGCCGAAGGTGATCTTCCGCGAGATCGACGGGAAGAAGTGCGAGCCGATCGAGTATTTGGTGGTGGATTGTCCGGCGTCGGCGTCCGGCCCGGTCATCGAATTGACCGGCGCCCGCCGCGGCGAGATGGTGAAGATGGACACCCGCGACAACATGACGCACATGGAGTTCACCATTCCGGCGCGCGGATTGATCGGCATGCGCACGCGGATGCTCAATGCGACGCGCGGCGAGGCGATCATGCACCACACGTTCTATGAGTACGAGCACTTCCGCGGATCGGTGCCCACGCGCATCAACGGGGCCATCGTCTCGGTGGAGACGGGTCGGGTGACGGCCTATGCCCTGCTGGGTTTGGCGGATCGGGGAACCATGTTTGTTCAGCCGGGCGACGAGGTGTACGCAGGGCAGGTGGTGGGCGAGCACTGCAAGGACGATGACATCGAGGCCAACGTCTGCCGCGAGAAGAAGATGACCAACGTGCGGGCGGCCTCGGCGGACAAGACGGTGGTGCTCAAGTCGCACCGCGACCTGTCGCTGGAGGCGATGCTGGAGTACATCGAGGACGACGAGTGGGTGGAGGTGACGCCGGAGAGCTGCCGGATTCGCAAGCGATTTCTTCAGTCGAATGAGCGCAAGCGGGCGGAGCGCAGCTCGATGAAGGTGGAAGCGTAAACGCCGAAACGCCGAAAAGTCGAAACGCCGAAATCGAAACGACATTTTTCGCGAGCAAGTCACGATAGGGCTTGCCTCCTCGCGTCTTTGAAACTCTCATGAGCATTGAAGAGATTATCTCGGCTGTGCGGCGCTCTGAGCGGGCGTGGTGCGAGCAGCTTGGGATGGGGGAATCGCTGGAATTCGGCGTCGCATATGCGTCAACGGCGTTTCCAAATCTGCGGGAGGCGAATCAGTTGCGCGATGCGTGGATTGCCGATGCGTCGCCGTCGGACGTATATGACAAAGTAGAGGAATACTATCGCGAGCGAGGGCTGGTCTGCCGGATGTGGACGCCGGCCTCGGGACAGGCGGTTGAGCCGGTGGAAGCGCTGCTTCTGGGTAAGGGATGGCGTCGCGCGGACCTGCTGGCGATGGGGCTGGTGAGCCGGGACACCGATGGGCTAATGGGCGATGCTGAATCGATCCGGGTGTTGCCGGCCCGGGCGATGCGGCGGGCGTATCGTGCCTCACGATTGGCAGCCAGCGGCGGTGATGAAACGCAGGCCGACGCCGGTGCGGAACGACTGAATGACTCGCGCTATGACGCATTCGTGGCAGTGATCGAGGGCGAGCCGGTGGGCCGGGTCGGCTATCTGGAGGCGGGAGAGATCGGGCGGCTGGCGGATTTATGGGTGTCGCCGGGGCATCGTGGTGCGGGCGTGGATCGCGCGCTGGCGGCGCACTTTCTGCAGATGGCCCGGCGGCTTTTGCCAAAGTACGTGGTGGCCTGCGTCGAAGCATCGGACGCTGATGGGCGGGCAATCCTGGAGCAGAACGGCTTCGCGGCGGCGGGCGAGCTGCCCCGATTTGTTCGAAATGGAGCCTGAGCGAAATCCTAGGGCACTTGGTCGGCGCTCGCGCCGTCGAAGCAATCTGCCGATCGCGCCGACCTGGCTCCCACCTTCCTCCATGAATCCGAATTGAGCGGTTCTCGTGGACGTGTAACTTCGTCTGGCTCATACGGTTATGCCGATTTCTAGGGCATGAATCGATACTCCTTCAGTCAGCGAATCGCGCTCGCTTGTTCCATTCTTTTGCTTGCTCCAACGATCGAGTCTCGCGCGGCGACAATCGGCGTTTTGCAGCTTTCCGACGGTCGGCAACTTGCGAATATGAGTCTGCTCGATCCGGCAATGGGCGCGGCGCGCAATGCCCTGACGGCGGACGGCCATACGGTGTCGGCCATCGCTGCCATCAACGCGGCATCCCTTAGTGGTGTTCGGGTGCTGTGGCTGCCGCTGCTGGAAACCGAGGCGTTCTACGGCCAGGCGGAGCGGGATGCGCTCCGCGGTTTTTATAACGGAGGCGGGCGCATTGTCTGGATCGGCGATGCGGGCATTTACAACGTGGGGGATGATTCGTTTCTCAGCGCGTTCGGCAGTGCAAAGTTGCCGGGGACCTTCGACACCAGCGAGCCGACGCTGACGGC
>DATMEE010000140.1:0-7694 GCA_035557035.1 Phycisphaerae bacterium | reverse complement strand
TATCTGGCGCGCATCTGCCCGGAGAAGGGGCTGCACCAGCTCTGCGAGGCGCTGAGGATTCTTCACGCGCGCGGGCGGAAATGCCGGCTGAAGGTGGCGGGATACCTGGGCGACAGCGATCGGTCATATTTCGAGGAGGTGAAGAAATCCTTGCGGGACAAGGGACTGCTCGATCTTGTTGAGTTTCTGGGCGAGGTGGACCGGGCCGGAAAGTTCCGCATGTTGCGCTCGATTGATGCTTTTTCGGTGCCGACGACCTATCGTGAGGCCAAGGGCCTTTACGTATTGGAGGCCATGTCGCAGGCCGTGCCCGTCGTCCAGCCCGATCACGGCTCGTTCCCGGAGTTGATCGCGGCGACCGGCGGCGGCATTCTGTTCAAACCCGGCGACGCGGCGGCGCTGGCCGATGCCATCGGCGTGTTGATGGACAATCCGGGGCGGCGAGCCGACTTGGGACGGTCGGGGTGCGAGACTGTGCGCAGCCGCTTCACGGATGAAATGATGGCGGACGAAGCGTGGGCGATGTTTGAAGAAGTCGTGCGTGAGGCAACTTAATTCGGCAGCGCTACATCCTTCGCTCCAAAGGACGATGGGCTGTAGCCGCGAGTGGAGCGGAGCGGAACTCGTGGATATATCGACGATTATTAACAGGCCGCTCCGAAGGAGCGGCGGACGCTTGCGCACAGAATCCGCCGCCCCATTCGGGGCGGACATCTTAATGCAACCGGTTATCCACGGGTTGCGCTTCGCTCCACCCGTGGCTCCATTCCGTCGCCCCATCCGGGGCGAAGAGGCAGCGGCATTAACGCATTAAACGGGTGCCCGATGGTTGAGGCGCGCAACATTCGCAAGGAGTATCCGTCGGCCGCGGGAGATTTGTCCGTGCTGACGGACGTCTCGCTGGCACTTCGGCCCGGCGAATCGGCGGCGATCATGGGGCCTTCCGGCTGCGGCAAGAGCACGTTTCTCAATATTCTGGGCACGCTGGAGACGCCGACGTGGGGGTCCGTGCGGATCGACGATTGCGATCCGTTCTCGCTGAACGAGCCAGCGCTGGCGAAATTTCGCAATAAGTCAATCGGATTCATCTTTCAGGATCATCATCTTCTGCCGCAGTGCAGCGTGCTGGAGAACGTGCTGGTGCCGACGCTCGTGCAGGCCGATGCCGATGCGCCCGCGCGGGCCCGCGCGTTGATCGACCGCGTCGGTCTCTCGGCGCGGTTGGATCATCGGCCGGCCGAACTTTCGGGCGGGGAGCGGCAGCGGGTCGCCATCGCCCGGGCGCTGGTCAACCAGCCGGCCGTGCTGCTCGCGGATGAGCCGACCGGCGATCTGGACGCACAGACGGCCGACACGATCGCGGCGCTGCTGCTGGAGATTCATCGCGAGCGCAAGACGGTGCTGGTGGTGGTTACACACAGCTCCGATCTGGCACGGCGGTTCGACCGGCGCTTCCAGCTTCGCGAAGGCCGTTTGCAACCCGTGCAACCCGCATGACACCCGGAACGCTCCAGCGCCGCAGCCTGAACTATCACTGGCGGATGCACGCCGCGCTCGCGCTGTGCGCGATGGTCGGCAGCGCCGCCCTCACGGGTGCGCTGCTCGTGGGCGATTCGATGCGCGGCAGCCTCCGCGAGATGGCGCTCAAGCGCATCGGACCAGTTCAGTATTCTCTAAGAAGCAACCAATCTTTTAGCCAGGATCGCGGGAAAGAACTCGGCGGCTGTAAACTCCTGCTGTTCAGGGGCGCGGCCGAACATGCGGTCACCGGCGCACGGGCGAACCTGGTTCAGATTCTCGGCCTTGACCATCGTGATGATGACTTCTTCTTGCCGCGCACGTTGGGAGAAAGGGCCGCTGACGCCGTCCCTGCCGCCGCTGGGCGAACCGTGACGTTAAACGCGGCCCTGGCCCGCGAGCTTGGAGCAATACCTGGTGACGACATTCTCCTAAGGCTCAACCGACCCGCGCTCGTTCCGGCCGAAAGTTTGCTGGGCCGCCCGGATGAACAGGCGCTATCACTCCGATTGACCGTGGAGGGAATCGCCCAAGAACCGATGGACCACTTTTCGCTGGAGCCGGCTGCCGGCGAGGTATTCAACGCCCTTGTGCCGCTCGACACGCTGCAGGACGCAGTTGAACAAAGAGCGCGTGCGAACACGATACTCTGGCGAGGCCCCGTTCAGTCCGAAAGCGAGGCGATAGATGCCAAAATTGCGGCATTGCGGACGGCTCTTTCCGAAACCCTGGATCTGAGTGATTATGGATTGCGACTTCGGGTTGACTTCCTTCACGGCTACGTCTCGCTCGAATCGGCGGGCGTCCTCCTGGACCGAGCTGTTGAAGATGCGGCACTCGCCGCAGCTCGCTCGATGGGCGCGGAGCCGGCGGCCGTGCTGTCGTATCTGGCGAATGACATCGTACTGACAGGAAAGGAAGACGGCGTCGAGCGGAGAGTTCCGTATTCCATCGTTGCCGGAGTCGACGACGCGGCGGCACGTCAAGTCCTGGGGCACGATGGTGGAGGGAGAGCCGCGCCGCTGGGCGACGACGAGATTGTTTTGAATCAATGGGCCGCGGACGATCTGGGCGCGCGGCCCGGCGATCGCATTCGCCTCGTCTACTACGTCTCCGGTGCCGTGGGAAAGCTCGAGGAGCGGTCGCATGAATTCCTGTTGAAAGCGATTGCTCCGCTGGTCGGCCGCGCCGCCGATCCCGGCTTTTTGCCGAATTACCGCGGCATCTCCGACGCGGACACGCTGGCGGACTGGGACCCTCCTCCACAGTTCAAAATTGATCTGAAGCGCATCCGCGACAAGGACGAAGACTACTGGCGTCAATACAAGGGCACGCCGAAGGCATTCATATCCCTCCGCACCGGCCAACGCCTCTGGACCGAGGCCGATTCCCGCTTCGGCCGTTTGACGGCGATTCAGATGAGCGGCACGCCGGGACGAGCCCTGGATACACTCGCATCGCGGTTTGAGACCGCGTTGCGGGAGCGGATTGATCCCGCACGAATGGGTTTCGTCGTCGACGCGACCCGCCGCCGCGCTCTGGAAGCCGGCGCGGGCAGCACTGACTTCGGCATGTTGTTCATCTCCTTCAGCTTCTTCATCATCGCCGCGGCGGCACTACTCGTCGGCCTGGTCTTTCGATTGAATCTCGAACGCCGCGCGGCGGAGGTCGGGCTGCTTCGCGCGCTCGGCTATTCGCTCAAGCGCCTTCGCCGCATTTTCATCGTTGAAGGTTTGATCGTTGCAGTGATTGGCAGCGCTCTGGGCCTTCTTGCGGCTACCGGGTACGCCTGGGCCATGCTGGCCGGGTTGAGGAGCCTGTGGAACACGGCTGTGAACGCGCCGTTCCTCTCCCTCCATGCATCAAGCTTCAGCTTTTTGGTTGGCTTCGCCGCGAGTGTCGCGATTGCGGCGGCATCGCTGTACATCGCGATGCGCGGTCTTGCCCATTTCTCCGTGCGAAGCCTGCTGAGCGGCGTCGTAGCGGCCGATCGGCATGATGGTCCCGCCAGAACGAGAGGGCTTGCGATTCTGACGTGCGCGTTCGGCTTTGCCGCCGGTGCGGGATTGATCGTCACCGCGATGGTTTCGGAGGCAATTCCCAAAGTGGTCGCATTCTTCGCAAGCGGGGGCGCCGTGCTGGTAGGCGGCGTTGCGGCGGTGTCGCTGCTGATGTCGAGCCGCGGGCGAACTCCTATTCAGCGGGGCGGGCCGGTCGCAATGGTCCGACTTGGATTGCGCAATGCAGTGCGGCGGAGGGGACGGAGCCTGTCTATCGCGGCGGTGATCGCCTGCGCGAGCTTCATCATTATTGCGGTTGGGGCGAGCAGGCATGGCGTCAGCATTGAGGCACTCGACCGAAATGGCGGCGCCGGCGGGTATTCGCTTATCGCCAAAGCTTCAGTACCGCTGCCGTATGATCCCGGCTCGCCATCGGGCCGGGAAAATCTAGGGCTTTCGGATGAAGCGGCCGCCATACTGGGCGGGGTTGAAGTCGCGGCCCTGCGACTCAAGCCCGGCGACGACGCGAGCTGCCTGAATCTCTACGAAGTGACCCGGCCGCGAATCCTCGGCGCGCCGCCGGAATTCATCGCGCGGGGCGGCTTTTCGTTTCAGAAATCGCTGGCCGCAAATGAAGCAGAACGGGCGAATCCCTGGACGCTGCTTGACCGACACCTTGCGGATGGCGCGATTCCTGCCATTGGGGATGCCAATACGCTGACATGGCTGCTCAAGAAGGGCCTCGGGGAGGACTTCGCCATCGTCGACGACGCGGGCCGCCGGCGGCCGTTACGGATCGTGGCGATGCTCTCGGGCAGTGTGCTGCAGAGCGAGCTGGTCATTTCGGAAGAACACTTCAAGCGGCTGTTTCCGGGCCAATCGGGCTACGGCATGATTTTGATCGACGCGCCGCACGATCGGAGCAAGGGGCTGGCGCCCTTACTGGAGCACGATCTCAATCGCTACGGCGTCGACGTCACCTCAACGCTCGATCGAATCAACCGCTTTCGCGCCGTCGAGAACACGTATATGTCGGCGTTCCAGATGCTCGGCGGCATCGGGTTGGTGCTGGGAACGCTCGGTTTGGGCGCGGTGATGCTGCGCAATATCCTGGAACGGCGAGGCGAGTTTGCGTTACTGCGCGCGTTGGGGTATCGAAAATCGCGAATGATTCTCATGGTGCTGGTTGAGAATGCGGCGCTGCTTCTGGCCGGTTTGTGCATCGGCAGCGGCTCGGCGCTGATCGCGGTTGCGCCGCACCTGCTCGAAGGATCCGCCGAAACGGACTGGGCTTCGCTGAGTTTCACGATGGCGGCGGTGTTTCTCGCGGGAATGCTGTCGGCGGGCTTGGCGGTGCGATCGGCGGTGCGCGGGCCTCTATTGCAGGCGCTTCGCCGCGAATAAAGCTCCGCCGCTCCTTCGGAGCGGACTGGAAACCTGACGGAAGATATCCACGGGTTTCGCTTCGCTCCACCCGTGACTACAGCCCGTCGCCCCGTTGGGGCGAATGCCAAATACGTCGGTGTCAGCGGCCGGCGAGTTTCACGTCGCGGATCATGTCTGCCACGGCTTCGGCATCGACCTGACCGCAGATGACGTAGGTCGCATCGCCTTCGTGCCAGGCCACCATCGCGTTGTCGTCGCAGCCGCGGAAGGCGTGAACGAAAGGATTGAAACGATCCGGCGATTCGCCATTTAAGTCGATCTCCGGCCAGTGCGGCACGCTGAAAAACGACAGCCGCGTGCCGTAGGTCGGGTTGACGTACATGACGTGGGCGGCCGGTCCGGTGAGCTCCGGCGACGGGCCGCACAGGCCGGCGGACTCGAACTCGTAGCCGAAGCCGGCGAGATCCGGCGCAGCGGCCGCCAGGCGATCGCCGTACAGTTTCCCGAAGGCGCCTTCCAGGTCACCCAGTTTTTCCGGAAGCAATGCGTGTTGATGCGACTGGGTTTCGCACTTCTTGCCGCACTTGTTGTGTTGAATTACGACGCGCTGCGTTAAATCGTCGACATAGGCGAGACCGCTAGCGGCCAGGCCGGTCCTCGCGCGCTGGAGCGAATCCCCGGGGAAAAATCGCCAGACCAGCGTGAGTCCCATCACCAGACACGCGGCCAGCGCCAGCGTCCTTCCAATCCGAATCGGCCGGCCAGGCTGTTTGCCGCCACCCGGTCGGGCCATGTCGCCGGTGGCAATGGCGTGTCGCACCTTCGCTTCCAGGCCGGGCGGCGTGACGATTCTCGCGGCACTCCGGGCGATCGCGCGGCGCAGCGACTGCTGGCCGTCCACGATCGCGCTGCACGCCGGGCACATCTTGAGATGGTCCAGCACTTCACAATTTCGCTGGACGCTCAACTGCCCATCCGCGAAGGCAATCAGAAACTTTCGAGTGGTCTTGCAATTCATGCTGATTCAATGCCCGGATCGGGTTCGAATTCCACGTTGCTCGGCAAAGGCGCCCAACGCCTCCGCCATTTGCTGCCGCGCTCGAAACAGGCGGCTCATCACGGTTCCCATCGCACAACCCAGCACCTTGGCAATCTCCTTGTAACTCAGATCGCCCAGCGCCCACAGCAGAAGCACCGAGCGGTATTCAGGGGCCAGCGTCATCATCGCGGCCTTCAAGTCCTCGTCGAACAGGTCCCAGTCGATTTCGCGGCCGTCGAGCACGTCAGCGCCCGCCTGTTCCATTTCGGCCGCAATGTCGTCAAGACTGAGGTCCTCCACCAGGGACGGCCCTTTGGCTTTCGCTCCACAGCGGGTGTAGAATACGTTGTGTAGAATCTTCAGCAGCCAGGGCTTCGCTCCGTAGGCGCGCAGCTCGAACTTGTCGAACGCGCGGTGGGCCCGCAGAAAAGTCTCCTGCACCAGGTCTTCAGCCTCGTGCGCATCGCCGACCAGCTTCACCGCCATCCGATGCACGAGATCGAGATGGCAGAAGACCACCTGCTCATAGGCCGTGGAAATCTTGTTCTTCGGCATCGGGAATCCCAGAGTCGGCGGGTCCCGTCCACGCGCATTCCCCCACCATTCTCCCTAACGCGCCGGACGATGGCGTTTATTCCTGCCCCTACGATTAACGCCGAAGCATATGGTGCGGGTCAAGTCGAAAGCGGGCATTTTCTTGGCGCCGATAAAAGTCGGGTTTTTCAGTTTGTCACGCCGGTCCGACGGAGCCGACTGAGCGCAGTTCGCCGTTAATTGTCGAACGCGCCGGGAGCGCGTCGTTTTCGCCAAGGTCGCATTGCGGCGGGCTGAACGCGGGAGCGTTTGTCCGAACCGGAAATCGCCATTAGGATGGCTGGATTCTTGTCGCATCTGCAGTCGTTTCTTGTGGTCAATGCCGCACTTACAGCGTTTTTGTCATGATCGACCAGTATTTTCAGGATAGGCTGGCCAAGCTTGAACAGCTCACCGCTGGCGGAATTGACCCCTATGGCGCGCGCTTCGATGGCGTCATCTCAAATTCTGACATCAAAGGTCGGGTGGAAGGCCTCGGCGTTCAACCCGGCCAAAGCGATGAGACGGCGACCAGCCGTGCGGCTGGGCGTACTTTGCTCCGTCGCGTGATGGGTAAGCTGGCGTTTTTGACGCTTCGAGACTCGACGGGCGACTTGCAGATCGGCATTTCCAAGGCCGTCGTCGGGGACGAAGCGTGGGACCGGCTCAAGCTGCTCGACCTGGGCGACATTCTTGGCGTTGATGGCTACCTCGGCCGTACGAAGACCGGCGAGATCACTTTGTGGGCGCGCGCGTTCACGATTTTGTGCAAGGCGCTGCGGCCGCCGCCGGAGAAGTGGCATGGGTTGACGGATGTTGACCTGCGCTACCGCCAGCGATACGTCGATCTCTTCTCGAACCCGGAAGTGATGCAGACGTTCAAGCAGCGGTCGCTCATCGTGGAGGCGATTCGCGATTTCATGCGACGCCGCGAGTTTCTCGAAGTTGAGACGCCGATGCTTCAGAGCATCTACGGCGGGGCGGCGGCGCGGCCTTTTGAGACCCATCACAACACGCTGGACCTCGATTTGTTTTTGCGCATCTCGCCGGAGTTGTACCTGAAGCGCCTGCTCGTCGGAGGCATGGAGCGGGTTTTTGAGATCAACCGGAATTTCCGCAACGAAGGCATCAGCACGCAGCACAATCCCGAGTTCACCATGCTGGAGTGCTATCAGGCC
>DATMEE010000139.1:0-2463 GCA_035557035.1 Phycisphaerae bacterium | reverse complement strand
CTCGTCCGATGGAAGCACTCCGAGATCGCGCGTGAAAAAGGCTTCGAGATCGACCGATCCGGGGACGAAGTCCGTGAACAGAAGCGAATCCGTGCGGAGCAGGCCGCCTGCGTATCGCTCGACGATGGCGATCGTTTGTGCCACCGGCAAGTCACGATTCAACAGCCGGTTCGCGATTTTCCAGGCCCGCATGTTTCGAGACGGTCCCAGAAGCTGGCCGATTTTCTTGACAATATTGCGGCTCAGGTGCCGCTTTACGATCACGGTCGCGGGGGGCGTCGTGGGCAGCACGGCCTTGCAGATCGTTGCGGTGTGCGAATCCTTGATCAGCTCGTGCTTTGATGGATCGACCCAGTCCAATGGAGACTTCAGCCAGGCTTCCCACTGCTTTCGCGTAAATGTCTGCTTCGCCGCCTGGGCCGTGGTTGCCGGGTGCTTGCTCTGAAGCATCGCATGGCCGCGCCATCCGCCTTCCGCCCGAACGCGCACGAAATAGCTGCCGGTGCGGTGCGCCCGCCGGTCGCGCTTCGACCAGAGGCGATCGGCGTGCTCTTCGGCCCGGACGGCCACCTGTTCGATCATTTGTCGCGGCGAGATCGGGAAATTTCGTGCCAGGGAGCTGGCCTGCCCGAAACGGTCGCGATAGGCGATGTACGTCTCCAGAAAGCGCCTTCGCCGCGTGAGATTCGAGTTTTTGCGAAACCACTGATGGAGCTGGGCCAGGTTCGCGATGGCTTCGCGCATCGAAACCGACTTGCCGATGCGCACGTTGTGCAAATCGACAAAAAGTGCCTCGCCCATGCGCCCCGATCTGCGCACCAGAATGTTGCCCGGATGCATGTCCCCGTGCCGAAAGCCGCACTGGTGGGCTCGCGCAATGAGCCGGGCCAGCGACTCCGACAGCAGGTTGGCGCGATGGCGGTCATCCCGAACCCGCAGCCAGTAATCGTTAAGCGGTTCAACATCCGCAACGGCCTCAGTGATCAAAAGGGAAGGCCCGCCGATTCCACGAAGGCCATGCGTCGCGGTGGCCACGGGCATGACGGCGGCGATGCCGTGAGAAGCCGCGTAGAGGCCCACCTCCCACTCGCAGGCCGCGGTCGAGCCGCGCACCAGCGACTTGAGTCGGGCAAGCAAGTTGCCCGGCGCGTAGACTTTCGCGAAATATTCCCGCTCGCCGAGCCGAACCTGATAGACGTTTCGCCGGCTGTTTTGCTTGATCAACGTCGCGCACGGATAGCCATCCAGATCGAACCAGTCGAATGGCGCCGAACGGATGACCTCGGCATGAGGCCCCGCAACCTTCCAGAAATAACCGTCACGGTCGAAGGTCTCGATGGAGGCGGGTGCGGCCTGCTCGACCAGCGGGCGCATGGCAATACTTCGCGTCATCGTGGCGCTTTCATCCATGAGCCCATGTCTGCTATGCGAGGATGGAGACACGGGCAGAGAAGCAGCGCCGACGGCGCCCGCCCCGGGAGCGTTCTGCCCATGACTACCCAGTATATTAGACCCTTGCGTCGATCCGTTCAAGTTCCCTGCCCATGCGAGGTCGGCGAGGGTGCCAGTCTATTCCAAGTTCGCCGCGCTCGCGAGGGCGAAACCGCCGGAAACCCCGGGCCGAAATCAGGCCCGGCCGGCCCGCTTGCGAAGCACGCCATCGATAAACGGCTGAATATCGCCGTCCAGCACTTTCTGCGGGTTTCCGACTTCCATGCCGGTCCGGAGGTCTTTGACGCGCGGATCGTCGAGCACGTAATTGCGAATCTGGCTCCCCCAGGCGATTTCACCCTTCGCGTTATACACGCTCGCCATCTGTGCGTCCCGCTTCGCCTGCTCGATCTTCTCCAGCTTCGACATCAGGATACTCATCGCTCCGCGCTTATTCTGCGCCTGGCTGCGCTCATTGACGCATTCCGCAACCATCCCGCTGGGGATGTGACGAATCCGGACCGCTGTCGCGACTTTATTCACGTTTTGACCGCCGGCGCCGCTGCTGCGGCAGAACGTGACCACCTCGATGTCTTTTTCCGGAATCTCGATTTTGGTCTCGGGAAAGACGGGTGTCACGTCCACGGCCGCAAAACTGGTCTGCCGCTTGCCCTGTGAATTGAAGGGACTGATGCGCACGAGTCGATGCACGCCGACTTCGGTGCTGAGGTATCCATAGGCGTAGTCGCCTTTGATGAGCAGATCGACGGACTGGATGCCCGCCTCCTCGCCGTCACGCTTTGAAAGTTCTTCGACCTTCCAGCCCTGGCGCTCGAAATAGCGCAGGTACATCCGAAATAGCATCGACGTCCAGTCGCATGCCTCGGTGCCGCCCGCGCCCGCCTGAATGCTGAAATAGCAATCGCGCGCGTCGTTGGGGCCCGACAGCAGCGCCATCAGGGCGACGCGTTCGAGCTCGTCGGCCAGCGCCGCGCGCTCCGTTTCCGCCTCCGCACGCGCGGCCGCATCGTC
>DATMEE010000138.1:0-8257 GCA_035557035.1 Phycisphaerae bacterium | reverse complement strand
ACGGCTGCGAAGACGATTGCAACGACAACGGCGTTCCCGATGATTGCGACATCGACGTGACCGATCCGGATGGCAACACGCAGGTCAGCGAAGACTGTGATGAGAACGCCGTGCCGGACGAGTGTGACCCGGACTGCGACGAGAACGGCGTTCCGGACGTGTGCGACGTCGATGCGGCCGACCCGGACGGCGACAGTTGGGTCGATCCTGACTGCAATGAGAATGGGTGGCCCGACGCCTGCGACGTCGACCTGGGTCCGCCGTTCGGGAGTCTGGACGCGGACGAGAACGGGGTGCCGGATGAGTGCGAGGAGGAGCAGATGATGGGCGGGGCCGCGGGCGGCGGCGAGGAGGTTTCCGGTGACGGAGCATCGCCCTGCCCTCCCCACTGCTCACAGAGCAGTGGCACACATGCCTTTTTCCCCAATTTGGAAGAGCTTTCTGAAGAAGAGCAGGAAGCGTGGTCGGAGTTCTATCTCTGGTGCATCGAGCAGGAATGGGGGCCGGATTCGGAGCACAGCGGCGCGGAGCAGGCGGCGCGGCTGGTCGAAAAACAACAGTCGTTGGGATTGACCGAATAGCACCCTGCCAACTACCGCGTGGCGAAAAACAGGAACTCACGGCCCGAGTGCGGCGTCACTCGGGCCGTAATTATTTCCCGGCGGCTCCTTAAGACGGCGCGGTGCGCCGCGGCGCGGCGATTTCCTTTCCGCGCCCGGCCGCCCAGATCAAGCCGCCGATAAGACCTTGCAGAACCATGATCGCGAAAACTGTCAGACAGGCGAGAAGAATCTGCTCCTGCGAGGCCCGCCGACCCTGCCAGAGCCCGATGGCAATGACCTCGGTCAGTCCCCGTCCCTGAATTGAAATGGGCAGCACCGACGCGAGAATCAGCACCGGCACGCCCGCTAGATAGCTCGAATAAGGAAGCGTCATGCCAAAGGCCTGCCCGACAAGCCAGTAGACCGTCACCATGCCGAGCAGATAAATGAGCACGAGCCAGTTCGACCAGCGCCGCGTCTGCCGCTGGGCGAACATTTCCACGATGGCGTCGTGCGTTTTCTTCACCTGCCAGGCGAAGGCCTGCGCCCATCTGTTCTTTGAGTAACGCACCTGAAGGTTTCGCACGCGCAGCGCGCGATACAGACGCGGCCCCACGAATATCAGCATGATCGCGAACAACGCCGCCGGCAGCCCCACCTTCTCCCAGCCATGCTTGAACGACAGAACGATCGCCCCGGTCACGCCCGCCAGCACGATGCTCGCAGCCATCCCGTGCATGCGCAGGGCAAGCAAGGACATCAATAGGTGATGCACGCGACCGTTGCGATGCATCGCCGCCATACGATAGGCGTCGCTGCCCAGCTTCCCCGGCGTAAAAGAATCAAAGAACATTGAAATGTAATTGATGTACTGCATCCGCCAGAGAGGCCAGTCGCCCCCGTCGCTTCTTGCAACAATCTGCCAGCGCCATCCTTGAAGGAGCACGACGAGCTGGTAAAGAATGAACGCCGACCACAGCAACGGCTGATTGGCCTCGCGGGCGTGCGCGAGCATGTTCTGCCAATCCGTATAAAAGAGGACGATGCCCAGCAGAACGATCGGCAGCACCGCCCGCAACCAACCCAGCCGGCCCGGCCGCGCGGGAGTATCGATGGCCGGGGCGACTTCATCTCTTGCGGTCGACCTGGGCGGCGCCGGCGTCACCGAGGGAAGAACCACTGGCGGATGCGTTTCGAGAGTGGGCATGGTTGGAATCAGAATATAGCGGAAGCCGGTGGATGCCAAAGCCGCGATTGGACGCCCTGAACAACTCGAATATCATCGAACTGTACGTCTAATAATAAGGTCTGAGAAGCGACTTTTCCGCCGAAGTCCTGTCCTTTGGGGCAAAGAGGAGCCATGCAAAGTAGTTCCGTAGAGGTGCCCGTGGAAAGGACGGCGCTGACCAGCGTCCGCCCCGGCCAGATTCCGCGCGTTATCGAAGCCTTCCCGGCCAACCGGGTCCGTCGATGGCTCGGCGTTATTCTGCTGCTGACCGCGGCGCTCGATCTCTTCTGCTTCACGGGCTTCTACGCCAGCGACGATCGCAAATACTTCAGCGCCGCCGCGATGCTGGCCGAGACCTGGCGGCTCCCGGAGGAACCGCCGTTTGGTGCCACGCGCTTGACGTTACTGACGTGGAACCTGGCATTCGGCCTGCTTTCCCGATTCAACATGCAACTGGTGTGCGCCTCGTATGTCGGGGTTCATCTCATCCTGGTGCTGCTCACCTACGCGCTGGCGAAGAAGGCCCACGGCGTTCTGGCCGGCCTGATCGCGGCCTGGACCTCGGGCATGTTTCCCCTTTACGTCGTTTTCAGCACGAGCATTTTTCCCGACCTGCTCATCGCCGTCGGGTTCGTGCTGTCTCTGCTCGCCTACATGAAAGCCTACGAGCGGCGCGAGCGCGGAGAGGTCGCGCTTCCAATGCTGTGGATGTCGCTCTGCGGCGCCGCCGTGGGCGTCGCCTACATGGCGAAAGAGAACGGCCTGGTCGCGCTCCCCTTTTATTTCATGGCGTGGATCGGCGGGGAATGGAAGGCGCGGCGCGCAGTGAACGACGGGGAAACCAGCGTTCTGTCGCCCGGTGTCAGCGCACCGTCGGATGGGCCTGTGAGCCAAGTCCAAAGGCGCCCGGCCTTGCATGGCCGCGGCGCCTGGTGGATTAGGGCAATGCTGACTGGCGCGGCCTTTCCCATTGGCTTCTTTGCGATGTTCGGCCTCGAATACAGACTATTGATCCGCATCACGCACAACCCGTCATATTTCCGAATGGGCTGGACGGACAACGTGGAGAATCTCGACGCAGTCCGAAATTTCCATCTGGATGGCGGGTTCAATCCGTGGGAGCGGTTGAAGCAATCCAATCAGCGACTCTCCGGCAATTACCTTCCTCCATTCTTAAAGGGCGCTTTGCTCGCCGGCATCCTGTTGTTTCCATTTGTTCACAGGCGATGGCGCGTCATTTTGTTTTTTGGCCTCTGGTTTTACGCCTTCTCGACCTGGGGCACGTACAGCTTCAAACACTATTATCCGCCGCGGTTGCAGCCGCGTTATTACATTCCCATGTTCCCCTTCATCATCGCCGCGTTTTCAATCTCGCTCGCATGGCTGATCGAACGATGGCTGTATGCGGAACGGGCATCGCGCGGCGTGAACGTGGCGCGCGGCCTGGTCTTCGCCGGCATCACGCTGTCGCCGCTGCTCTATCTCCACGGCCCGGACCGGCTCGCGGGCACGCTCTATCGCGCGTATTACGTACACCATCTTCACGAGTTTCTGTCCTTTACGACGAAGCAGAAGTCGCCCCTCGTCGTTCTGTCGGGTCACGTTGCGTATCGGATCATGCCGTTGTGGTACCGGGGGCTTCCCCGGAACGACTATGGCCGGCGACCGCGAGGACTGATCGGCGCGACCGAAATGTCTACCATCCATTGGAATAGGATCGCGCGCCGGGGCTTCTTCCACTACGTCGATCTGAAGCGGAATTTCCTGCCGAGGCCCGTTCAGGTTCCGATCATCGACGCGGACGCGCTGATCCATCCCGCCATGAACGGCGATCTGGTCGTGCGTCAGCCGCAGAGGAGGTCGAGGCGCCCGCTGCCCGTGCCCCTGGGAGAAGCGGAGTTCTTCGCGCCGCTCGAAGCGGGTGAAACCGGCATCGTGCAATTCCGCGAATTCATCATGCAGCCCGCCCTGCAGGCCGGTCATCGGAAAGACTATGTTTCGCGCAGCAAGGAAGTGCTTCATCGCTTCTTTGCATCGTTGGACTTTAAACGAAGATATTTCCGCACGGCCTCCGCCATGCATCTGATTCGGGTCGACGTGGAGCGCGGAACGCTTCAAGAGGTCGCGCGGGTATCGTTGCTTGAGGATGCGACCCGTGAAGATCTGCGTGGCTCGCCCCTTCTGGTTCACGAAGAAAGTGGATGGCGCGTGGCCGATGCCGCCCGAGCGAGCCTGACCATGCTGGAAGGCGGCGGAATCCAGGTTTCGCCACGCGATGGGGCCGCGTCCGCGCCGACAACCCGGCCCACCGACGAGCCTGCTAATGCCGGCGTCCGTTTAGAATTGGCCACCCCAGACGGCAGCGCGGCGCCGATCACCCTATCGCCGCACACGTACTACCGGTTGAGCATCGATGGCGCATGGGACGGCGTGAACGCCGTTGAGATCGTGCTATCGGCGCGACCGGTGTCGGGCAGCGATGAGGGCTCGGAAGTCGTGAAGCGAGCGCCGCTCGTCTCGGGACAGAACCGCGTCTCGTTCTATACAGGCGAGCGGGCAGTGCGGCTGGCGCCCGCGATCGAGTTTCAGGGCGAGGGGCCGGTTCTGCTGCGCGATGCCAATATACTGGCATTAAAGCGCTAGCGCGCCGTAAAGAACGGCAGGCCCGAAAACCGCCCGCCGTCGCGCAATTTGGAGGAAATCCTTGACTCTGCCGGGCCGATGAGTTGAGATTAAGGTCTCAAATCATGGGGTGCTGAAATGGCGGAACGGGCACGAATCCTGGTTTCTCACGCGGAAGGGGACGACGCCGTCTTCCTGACCGCGACCGGCCCCTGCGCTCTGGGCCTTTGTCCCGCGCTCAAGCAATACATCAGTCGTTTCAATCAACCGCGGCATCGCACGCTCTACTTCGACCTTTCCGGCGTGCAATCCATCGACAGCACCTTCACCGGATTCTTGCTCGCCCTCGCCACCAAACGGTCCAACCCGGCCGCACCGGACTTGCGCCTGGTCGCGCCCTCGCCGCGCGTGCTCGAGGCGTTTCGCCTCATGCACTTGAAGCAATTCTTTCACATTCAGCCGGACATGCCCCCGCTCCGCGCCGAATGGGTTGAGATAAGTCTGGCCGCCGAAGGCGTCGAAGCGCTGCGAAACACGGTTCTGGATGCGCACGAACAGTTAATCAACGCCGACGCGAGAAATGCCACGGAGTTTGCACGCGTCGTCGAAGGCCTCCGCGAAGAGAGGGATCGCCATTCAGGTTTGGGACGCGAAAGCTGAAAGAAGCTGAAAACGGCTGAACAAACCTGAAAGACGCCGAACAAAGCTGAATAAACGCTGAACAGCGCGAGGGGCCCCATGGTCGGGCGGGCGCGTGAAGATTGCGGGTCTTTGCGCATGACAGAGATGACGCTTGCTCGGCGTTCCCAAAGAGACGCCGTCCGGAGAGGCAGCCAGTCGCGAGGTTGGAACGGACGCTCAGAATTCTGCGGAGTGGCAAAAAATAAAACACGACAGGGCCAGAAATTTCCTTTGCGGTTCGCGGCCGCGATGGTTATGATTCACCCAGTCCTTTATTGAACAGTTCTCATCCGCCGATGGGGCTGACCCGTTGTTTCGCGCCGGGAGGGCGACACGCAGGAGGATTCCTTGCGCGTCGTGATCGTCCGGGCGGCTGTCAGCGCATCATGGGCAAGCCCGGTGGCGGCGTTTCGCGGATGGGCGCGTGTGGATGAACTCGGATGTGACTGATCAAATTCGATACCGGCCCGAGGTCCAATACGGGCTTTCGGCGGCGCGGCCTTCGACAAGCCCGGTTCGGTCGGAGCGAACGTCGGTTGCGTTACGCGCGACGGCCGGCGGCGAGGCCGTCAACGATGCGGTGCGCGAGCATCAGCTCGGTGCGTTTTCGTGGCGGGAGCGCGGGCTGGTGGTGGCGCTGTACCAGATGTGCGATGCGCTGGTGGCTTCGGCCTTCGCGGGAGAGCCGCTCGGGCCGGTGTTGATCAGCCTGTCGCGAAACCGATGCCGACGCAGCCGCTATCGTACCCAGCGCGACGGAATGGCCATCCAGCACGTGATCGAATTTAACGGCCGCTGGCTGCGGCAGCTTGACGACTTTCAGTGGCTGGTGGCCGTTGCCTACGAAATGCTACATGCCTGGCAGGCGGCATGCGGCGCGCCGCCGGCGAATGGTCGCTTTCACAATCGGCAGTTTCTTGACGAGGCCCGGGCGATCGGTTTAAGGGTCGGAAGAAGTAGAAATCAGATCATCGGCGTCGGCGAAGATTTCTTCTCCGGCTGCGGAGTGGCCCGGATCGCCGTGCCGGCAAGTCCCGGAAAGCGATTCCCGCTGCCCGCGCCCTTGAGCGCCGGAAAGAACACGCGAGCAAAATGGTCGTGCGGGTGCCAGGAGGCCCAGGTCGGCAAACGCATTTTCGACGTGACTTGCAACCGCTGTGGACGAAACTTTGAGCGAGTTCGCGATGCGACGGCCAGCGAGAAAGGCAAGCTGAGAACGGACAAGAAGGTTTCAGGAGAACAAGACCTGAAGAGTCGGAATATCACTGTACAGTGATAACGAGACAAGGCGCGCCGCCTCCTCGATTATAGATAACTCAAGGTCTGGCCCAGGCTTGGGGGAGGTTGCGACCCGGCTCAATCGGGTGTCTGAAAAAAGGCTCGCGGAGAGGTTGCACGCCCGCGCCGAATTGTGAAAAGGCCGGCCGAGAGAATCATGGCGGACGTGGACGGCTCAGGGATCGGGACGAGTTCGAGACGTATGAAGCCCTCACCTTGGGAGAGGGAGGACGGGCTGCCGCTGAAGGACATGAGGCGGAGGAGATACACAAGAGCGTACTGAGTCCCGGCGTTGAGCGGGATCGGAGGGGAGTCGACGGTGATCTGGCCGGTGGAGGGACTGGAAAGCGTGTCCCGAATCACTTCGGCGTTATAGACGAGGCCCTCGCTATCGGCGACCGCTCCCTTAACACGCGCCTCGCGCATTCCGGACCCAAGCGAATAGTCATAGAGAATGTCAATCGAAAGGAGGGAGTTTAGAGATGGTGTAATGTAAATAGTTCCGCTGGAACGAGTTACAAGCATTTGCGGATGTCCGGCAGCGACGTGGTCTCCCGTCACCAGGAAATCGAAATTGCCTGCGCCATCCCAATGGGCAGAAAGGAGCGAATGAGCCGTGGAAGCGTCGATCTGAGCGAATTGTTCGGCTGAGAATGGGTTCATTGGAACGAAACTGTGATCCGAATCGCGTACACCGCGCACGTCGACCACCGTTCCCAGCGACCACTGATCAATTGATATTTCCGTAGCCGTGGCAGCGACTGCCGGGCCCAGAAATATCAGAGAGGCAAGGAGAAATGAGTATCGTGAGCGTAGCATGTGTGTATTCTAGGAGCGTTCTTGTGATGAGTCAAGTTCTTTTAAAATAAGGATTTACGAACATGAAGTTAAGGGTTTTTGTTTGTATCGCTGTGTCTGTTTCAAGCGTGGCAGCGGCATCCGGCCAAACGATCTGGTACGTGGACGGGGCCGCCAGCACCAACGGCAGCGGCACCAGTTGGATTAGTCCATTCAATAATTTGCCCAGCGCATTCGCGGCGGCGTCTTCGCTAAACGACCCGCAGGATGAAATCTGGGTGAAGGCGACCACGAACGGCTACACGCCCGCGACCCAGACATCCACTTTTCAGTTGAAGGCAAACGTAGGCGTGTATGGCGGTTTCGCGGGCGGCGAAACGTCGCGTGCCCGAGGAACCCGAGTGCAAATATCACGATTTTCTCGGGCGAAATCGGTGTGACCGGGTTTTTCGATAACGTCGAGGTGATTGTGACAGCCCCTCAGAACGATTCCGAATTCACCTTCGACGGTTTTGTTCTGGAAAAGGCCCAGAAGCATGCCGTCTTCAACGGTACGTCGGCGGATGGCTCCTACGCCAATTTGATCCTGCGTGACAGCGAGAACAGCCAGTTCAGCGATTGGGGAACGGGGATGCGGGTCTTCGAATCGTCGCCCAGCCTATCCTCGTGCGTGTTTCTTCGCAATAAGAACCACAACATCTTCGGGGCAGGCGCCGGTTTGTCAGTGGACACGGCAAGTCCATCCATTTCTGAGTGCGTCTTCCAGGAAAACGAGCTGACCTACGCCGGCGGCACGGAGGGGGGCGCCGGAGCCATCATCTGGTTCGGCAATCCCACTCTTCTCAGATGCGGATTTCTCGCAAACCGGACCGTGGATGGAATCGGGGGCGGGCTGCGCGTGGAAATCGACACTGGCGTGGTAGACGTGGCCCTCTGCGAGTTTTCAGGCAATATCGTCGAGCGCTCTTATCCGTCTTTCCCAAGTTTATTGGGAGGCGGCGGGGCCTACGCTCACCGGCTCACGCACTTCATGTCGTGCTCCTTCCGCCGAAACAAGGTGCAGGACGACGCCGGAAACCGGGTGGGTGCGGGCGGCGGCGCTTTTCTG
>DATMEE010000137.1:0-3773 GCA_035557035.1 Phycisphaerae bacterium | reverse complement strand
CGAGATCGGGGCGGCAGATCGGAACGTGCGCCGGCCGGTTGCCCAGCCGACGCCAGTGCTGCTTGACCAGGTTGGCGGCGACGGCTCGGAGATAGAACTCGATCTCATTCGATGCGATTTCGCTGCCGCGCCGGCAGGCCTGCACCCAGAGCTGCTGCATGAAATCGTCGGCCAGGTGAACGTCGTTTCCAATGCGCACCAGGATGTAGCGATAGAGTGAGCGTGCGCATCGATCGAATTGGGCTTTGAATCCCCCAGCGCTGGCTGCCGTCGGGTCACCTGCGTGGGTCCAACCACTTGCGGCATGGGTCAGGGTCATTCCCGATTCCTCGTGTTTCCGGGCGATCTCATACGGACTCTCTAGTAAATGCGCGAGCGACGGACGCCCCACGAAGAAAGAAACGGATCCGGGCAACGATTTTATTGGATGAAATCGAAACACGCTTCGGTAGAATTCGGAGACCACGTCGCATTGGAGACATTGGAACTCAAGCATTCACAAGGAGGTGGGAATGACCGCCCATGACATGAACCACCGGCCGGCGACTCATGCGGGCGGATTTACGCTGATCGAGGTGCTGGTGGTGATCGCAATCATCGGCATCCTCCTGAGCCTGCTTTTGCCGGCCCTCTCCGCCTCGCGGGAGAAAAGCCGCGGCACGCAGTGCCTGACGCGATTGCGGTCGCTGGCCCACGGCTGGCACATGTACGCCGACGACCACGACGACGTCGCCGTGCCGGGGCGAATGCACAACGCGGGCGGCGGGACGGGGAATCCTGCGAATTACTACGACGTGGGCAACGGGGAAAAATATCGGCCGCGCTGGGCGGCGACGATGGGGAAATATGTCGGGTTGTTTGCCTTCAATCCACCGGTGCCGGATGCGGATCGGCAGGACTACGACTCGAACGCCTATCAGTGTCCCACGGTGCCGGACCGCATGGACTCGCGGAATCATGCGTATGGTTACAATTATCAATTCCTCGGAAACGCCCGCAAGGAAGGCGATGTGTTCCGTAATTTTCCGGTGAATCGTTCTCGGATTACCAGCTTCGGCAGCACCGTCATGGCGGCGGATTGTCTCGGCACGGCGGCCGGTTTTGCTCCACCGGATCGAAAGCCGTACAGCAACGAGGGCGTGGGTTTCGACGAACTGGGCAATCATGGATGGACGCTCGATCCGCCGCGGCTGTTGCCGGAGTCGGATCATGGCAGCGGGGACGCCGGCAGCCCGCGCACGACGGTGGATGAGCGGCACCTAAGCAAGGCGAATGCCATTTTTTGCGACGGCCATGCTTCGCCGGTGACCGCAAAATTTCTGGGATATCGCTTGAACGAGGCCGGGGTATTCGTGGACGGCGGCGCCGCGGGTCCGGGGCAGCCGACAAACTCGTGGTTTTCAGGCACCAGCCGGGATTCGGATCCGCCGATCAGCACGCCGCCGTGAAGCGGTTCGCGCGCTATGATTCGTGAGGTATATCTTGGAGGTGCTTCATGACGCTCGAACTGTCGACCATCGAACAAGACGTGCTGTCGGAACTGCTGGCCGAGGAGTTGCCCCGGCTCTCGGTGGAAATTCATCGCACCGAGAATCGGGATTTTCGACGGCAACTGGAAGAGAAGGACCGCACGCTGCGGCAATTGCAAACGCGGCTCGGCGGCACACCGGCCGTCGTCTGACGGGCTGGCGGGTGCCGCGGTATTGGAACGATCGCTGGAGTGCGCTCGTTCCGAGGGGTCCATCGAGAGGCTGCGGGTCCATCGGACGCCGCCTTGGTTTTGCATGGGCGCTCCTGATCTGCCTGGCCGATGCGGACAGGACGCGCGCCCATGACGTCGAGATGACGCTTATCGACGTCGTCTTCGATAACGCCGCCGCCTTTCAAATCGACATCCACTACGATGTGAACGCCTGGCTTGCCGGGGTCAGGCCGGAACACTTGCAGGAAGCCGATCTTAATGCATTTTTGACGTTACCTCTCGAAGTGCGTGCAAATCGTGAGGCGGAATTTCGCCAGTTCATCGAGCGCCGAATCAAGCTGCGCTTCGATGACGCGGTCTTTCCCTATTCCATCGCGTATGCGCCGAAGCCGGAGGGCGTTTTCAGCAATCCTCACAGCGCCATGGCTCCCGGTCGAATCGTGCAATTAACCGGCACGATCCCGCAAGGCGCGAGAGAGTTTGTCATTTCATGCTCAAAGACTTTCGGGAATGTCATCCTGACGCTGCGTACGGGCGAAATGTTGCCGATTATTCAACGGCTGGACGCGGGCGGGCGGAGCGAGCCGTATCCATTCGGCGAGGCACTTGAGCGCGACAATGCCGGCTCGGTCGTGGCTCCTAAGCAAAGCGCCTGGGAAGTCAGCCGGATGTTTCTCTGGCTAGGGTTCGAGCACATTCTCCCGCTGGGTCTGGATCACATTGTGTTTGTGCTGGCATTGTTTCTTCTGAGCCGCCGGTGGAGCGCGTTGTTGTGGCAGGTGACGGCGTTCACGGTCGCGCATTCCATCACGCTGTCGTTGGCGGTGCTGGGCGTGATTCAGCTATCGGAATCGACGATTGCGCGCGGGGTCGAACCGTTGATCGCGGTGTCGATCGCATTCGTGGCGATCGAAAACCTGTTGACCAGCAAGCTGCACGCATGGCGTCCGGTCGTGGTCTTCCTGTTTGGCCTGCTGCACGGGTTGGGTTTTGCGAGCGTGCTGATGGAGCTGGGCATTCCGCGCGGGCACTTCGTGAATGCCCTTGCGAGCTTTAACATCGGGGTTGAGATTGGTCAGTTGGCTGTCATTGGCTTGGCAGTTTTGGCGGTGGGGTGGTGGCGGACTCGCGAATGGTACCGGCGGCGAATCGTGATGCCGGTTTCGTGCGCGATCGCGCTGGTGGGAATTTATTGGGCGATTGAGCGGGTGGCAGGAATCTGAAATCTGAGATTTTAGATTTGAAATCTGAGATTTCGGATTTTGGATTTTAGATTTGAAATCTGTAATCTGAGATTTGAAATATCGAGTCAAGTAAGAAGCTATAGCACGCGAAACCAGAGCGCTTTGAGGTATTCGGACTCGGGACAATTCATCATCACCGGGTGGTCGGGGCCGGCGCCGGTTTGATCGAATAGCTGGAGCGCGCGGCCGTTGCGGCGGGCGCCGTGGTGGACGGCCTCGGCGAACCGCTCGCGGCTGACCAGGCCGCTGCAACTGCA
The DNA here is from genome assembly GCA_035557035.1 of Phycisphaerae bacterium. GTDB lineage: Bacteria > Planctomycetota > Phycisphaerae > UBA1845 > UTPLA1 > JADJRI01. The sequence continues at coordinate 570 of DATMEE010000137.1, read as the reverse complement.
CGAAAGCATGACGCCGCCGGGCCGCACCACCTGCGACACCAGCCCATTGAGATCGTGATATTTTCGCAGGGCGTCGTCGACCTCCTCGCGCTCGCGGGCGAACTTGGGGGGATCGCAGACGACCGCGTCGAACTTTCGCTTGTTGGCGATCATCTGGCGCAGGTAGTGGAACGCATCGGCGTGGACCAGGTCGATGCGGGTCTGATTAAGGTTGACGTTTTTCTTGGCCATTGCAATGGCGGCCTCGTCGAGGTCGACGCTTGTGACCTCCTTCGCCCCGCCGAGGACCTTTGCCGAAATACCGAAGCCGCCCGTGTAGCAGCAGAGATCGAGCACGTCGCCGTCGCGGCATAGCTGGGCGAATTTCTTCCGATTGTCGCGCTGGTCGCAAAAGAAGCCGGTCTTGTGGCCGGCGGCGACGTCGACGCGATAGCGCACGCCGTGCTCGCGGACGGTGATGGCGGCGTCGGTTTCACGCTGGGTGCGATCGGACTGGAAGCCTTCGAGCTTTTCGATGCGCTCGTCGGCCCGCATGACGATGCGCCATTGCGAGGGAGGGTGGTCGGGGCG
>DATMEE010000136.1:0-5003 GCA_035557035.1 Phycisphaerae bacterium | reverse complement strand
CTTCGGGGATGAGCTTGGTGATGGCGTTGGTGTCGTCGAAGCCTAGGCCGAGCACGCGCCCGACATCTTTGACGGCGGCGCGGGCCTTGAGCGTCCCGAAGGTGATGATCTGGGCGACGTGACCGTATTTCTGGCGGACGTAATCGATGATTTCTTCGCGGCCCTCCTGGCACATGTCCATATCGATGTCGGGCATTTCGTCGCGGTCGGGGTCCATGAACCGCTCGAAGTAAAGCCCGTATTGCAGCGGGTCGGGCTGCGAGAGATAGAGACAGTGTGCCACGACGGAAGAGCAGCCGCTGCCGCGAGCGCCGCAGGGGGCGCCCTGGGAGCGGGCGTACTTCACGAAATCCCAGACGATGAGGAAGTAGCTGGCGAAGCCCTTGCTCTGGATGACCTCGAGTTCGTAATCGATCCGCTCGCGAATTTCGGCGGGCAGGCTGCTTGAAATTTCAAATTTTAGATTTGAGATTTGAAATTTCGAATTCAACGGCTCGGATTTGGGATTTGAGATTTCGGCTTCCGAATTCGGGATTTCGGATTTCGGACTTGAGATTTCGGAATTGGAATTTGAAATCTCTAATCTCAAATCTGCATTCGCCGGCGTTGCCAGGTACCGCTCGGCCGCCCCCTGATACACCAGGTGGCGCAGGAACTCCTCCGGCGATTTTTTCTCCGGCGGATGATAGACCGGCGTGTAGCGCTTGTTGAAATCCAACTCGACGTTGCACATCTCCGCGATGCGCACCGTGTTGTCCAGCGCCTCCGGCGTGGTGGGGAACAGTGCCGCCATCTCGTCAGTGGACTTGAGATAGAACTCGCTGGTCTCGAAGCGCATGCGCTCTTCGTCGGCCTGCAGCGCCCGCGTCGAGATGCACAGCAGCACGTCGTGCGGCTCGGCGTCGTACTTGCGGAGGTAATGCACGTCATTGGTCGCGATCAGCCCCACCCCGCGGCGGCGGGCGATGTCGACCAGCTCCGGATTGATCATCCGCTGCTCGGCCAGCCCGTGGTCCTGCAGCTCGATGAAGAACCGCTCGGGGCCGAAGACGCTCAGATACCAGTCGGCCACGCGGTCGGCTGCGGCGCGGTCGCGGTGGACCAGGGCCTGGGGGATCTCCGCGCCGAGGCAGGTACTGGTGCAGATCAGGCCCTCGCTGTGGGCGGCGAGCACCTCACGATCGACTCGCGGCTTGTAGTAGAAGCCCTCGCGGTAGGCGATCGACGAGAGCTTGAGCAGGTTGCGATAGCCGGCGTTGTTCATCGCCAGCAGCAGCAGGTGATAATTCGACTCCTGCTTGCCGTAGCAGCACACGGTCTCGCGGGCGCGGCGGTCGCCCGGGGCGATGTAGGCCTCCATGCCGATGATCGGCTTCACGCCGGCGGCCTTCGCCGCGGTGTAGAATTCGATGACGCCGAACATGTTGCCATGATCGGTGATGGCGACGGCCGGCTGGTTGAGTTCTTTGGCGCGGGCGACGAGTTCGTCGATGCGGTTCGCGCCGTCGAGAAGGCTGTAGTGGGTGTGGCAGTGGAGATGGACGAAGGATGGGGAGTTGACGGCCATTAAGGGGTGAGCCTCCATGCAGTACGAGCCAGTTCGGACAGCGCTGTATAATACCTGAACTGGGATTAAACGTCAGCCGGGCAGGTTGTTCCGCATCACTACAGGTGTGAATTCTCGTGCCAAAACGCCATACCCGAAGTGAACCTCGCTCTCCTCTCACTCAACCGATGTTCGATACGCATTTTTGCCGGCCGCAACAGCTCTCAGACCCCCATGGCGATTTCGATTTGATGCAGGAGGAACTTGACGCGATCGTACGCAAAGCACCGGGAGAGCTTAAGTGGCGGGATTTCAAGTTCATCTATCACGCTCACTTACCTGCCGCGAGTTATCTGGAGGGAGGGTACTATTTACCGTGGGCCCTTGGTCTCTTGCGCGACCAACCCCTCGAAGCGAGCGAGTATCTGGGCGATCTCATCTGGTGGATTTCGGAGCACGCTGCTGACCTTGATGATCGCAGCAATACCATTGACCGCGTTCGCGGCGCGTTGAAGGATTGCTTTAAGAAGTGGACAGAGTCATTTGAGGTTCTGCCAGACGAGCCCGCATCCTACTGCAACGCAAACGGCCTCGTAATCAACAGCGAGATCGTCTGCAATGTGATCGACGAGTTGCTCCTGCATCAATCGAACACCGGGGTCGCCGTTGAATTCATTGAGAGCATCAAGTGAGGAACTGCCACACCTATTCAATCCGCCTGGTTCCTGGAACTGGTCTACCAGTTTGTGCGCGGTTACCACCGGAGCTGGATGCGGCATTCAACCCTGAAGGAAGTTTTCGGCGATGAGGAGCTTTGGAAACGCCACGCGGCCGTGGTGATCGAAACCATCCTGCCGACGACAAAGTCTCCGACTTATTGGGACCGGACGCTGTTTTTTGTCTGAAGCCCAAAGCAACAAGCCGAGCGGGCGCTCGGCTTTCAATGAGACTCTTGATGTGGAAGTGGTATCGAGAATTGCAGGCGGCGATGGTGTCAGAATGATGTCACTCGACGCGCAGGATCGCGCGGAACTCGCTCGATCGCCATCGCAGCCGGAGCCGCACCCCCTTTGCGACCGCCTCGTCGGTCAGAATCTTGCGGAGATCGCCGACGCCGTGGACGGGTTGGCCGTCGGCCTCAGTGATCACCTGGCCCGCACGCATCCGGGCGAAGAATGCCTCGCGCGTGGGGCTGACCTGCGTCACCACCGCGCCACTTGCGATCTCGGCGTCGAGGCCGTATCGCTCGACCAGGTCCGGTGACAGCGTGGCGGCCTGGAAGCCGGCTTCGTCGAAAGTCGCACTGGGCTCGGTGTCGCGATGAGGATCGGAATCTGATTCGCGATCTGCGTCCGGTTCGCCCACCGAATCCAGGATGGACTCGTCGCTGCCGCCGCCGCCATTACGCTCGAAATAAGCGCCTTCCTGACCCTCCGTCGGCTCCTCGTGACCGTCGCGGTGCGCATTCGGAATGTATTCTCCGAGCGCGCCATTGGTGGAGAATTGATCCGGCTGGCGGCCGATCTTGACCGGCACGGTCTTGACCTCGCCCTTGCGCCAGACGGACATGTCCACGCTGGAATCGGGTTGAATGCCGGCGACGATCTGCTGCAACTGCTCGATCGAGCTGAGCTTTTGCCCGCTGATCGAGAAAATGATGTCCTCGGCCATCAGCCCCGCGTGCGCGGCCGGACTGCCGGACCCTACCTGCTCGATCAAAACGCCGGCGACCTGCTGAAGCCCATACGCGCCGGCCACGGCCTGATCGACGGTTTTGATGCCGACGCCGAGATAGCCGCGCACGACGCGCTTGTGCGTCTTGAGCTGGCGGGCGATGTTCTTCACCACGTTCGACGGAATGGCAAAGCCGACGCCCTGATGGCCGCCGGACTCGGTCGCGATGGCGCAATTGATGCCGATCACCTCGCCACGGGCATTGATCAGCGGGCCGCCCGAGTTGCCGGGGTTGATCGGCGCATCGGTCTGAATCCAATTCTGATACTCGATGTCCACATCGACGTTTGAACGGCCGAGGGCGCTGATGATGCCGTGCGACACGCTGTGACCCAGACGAAACGGGCTGCCGATGGCCAGCACGATGTGGCCGACCTTGGTGCGATCGGAATCGCCCAGGCGGGCGGCGATCAGATTATCTGCTTTGATCTTGATGACCGCGACATCGGTCTTCGGGTCGGTGCCCACGACCTTCGCGTAATAGCGGCGGCCGTCGGAAAGAATCACCCGCAGATCATCGGCGTCTTCGACGACGTGGTTGTTGGTGACGATGTAGCCTTCTTCATCGACGATGACGCCGCTGCCGGTGCCGATACTTGGCTCCGGTTGAATGTTGTACCTGCCAAGCTTCTTTTCGAGCTCCTTGAATTCGGCGGAATTTTCCGTGAGGGCCTGCACGAATACGACGGAGGGCTTCACCGCATCGGCGATGACGCTGTAGGCATGGGAAAGCTGTTCGAGCGGCAGAATGTCGGTGAGGTTGATGTTCTCGAGATGATCGAACTCGGCCTCGAGCTTGCCTTTCTCGAGGGCGTACGAGACCCGGCCGATCAGATCGGCGTGGAAGGTGAGGGCGACGGCTCCCAGCATGGCGGCAGACGCCAGCAGCACTCGACGGGTCCCACGAAGACTTTTCATTTTGCAACTACTCCTACATCAAATCTCGCACCAGTTTGGGAATTACAATCTGTTCATCCATTCTACGCTGCCGGACCGGGACAGCGGCGCGTTTCCAATAGAAAACGCGAACAATCCGCACTTAGGCTTCGTTATCGCTCTGACGGAATTCGTAAACGGGGAGGGGATCGATCGACTACGCATCCGTCCAAGGGCACGGGCCTAATAGAAATCTATCGGCCGGTAAGCGGGTTCCTCACCATTATACACCGGCAGCGGTCCAGGTGCGAGCCGGTCGCGGCGTTCTACAAATGTTCGTAACATACGGGAGCCTCAAGAATCAAGCCCCAACGGAAAAGGCTTAGTGCAGCCGCAAAAAGAGTTGCCTCGAATCGGTGTGGGTTGATAGTTGATACAGGAACGCCGGAAAGACACCGACCCCGGAACGCTCGAAATTGTGCCGGGGTCGGTTCAAGGTTTCTTGAATTGAATCTTCGGATTTCAGACGCGCACGAACTTGGCGGCGAACTGGGTCGAGCGCACGGTCGGCATCATGGCCGGCGCGGCCATCACGGGCGAAGGCGTCGCGGGCGCCGATTGGCGCATCAATGAAGCCCCCTTCTTTCGTTGAAAAAGATACTCTTCATGCATTTCAACCAGCTCGCGGAGTCTTCGCTTCTGCGGCCCGGCGGCGCTTTGCCAGGAGACTTCCGTGTCCGCATCGAGATAGCCGGCGATCCGCCGGCACGCGAGCAAGACCGTCGTATGGTTCTTATTTCCCATGAAGCGGGCGATCTCCGGGAAGCTGTAATCCGTGTGCTTTCTG
>DATMEE010000135.1:0-17228 GCA_035557035.1 Phycisphaerae bacterium | reverse complement strand
TCTTCGCAAGCATCGCCGATGCCATCGCCGTCTGTGTCTTCCTGTGCGGAGTTCGAGATGTTCGGACAGTTGTCGTCAGCGTCGGGCACCTGGTCGCCATCGGCATCGACGGGCGTGAGCGGCACGAATCCCTCAATCCGCGCGACCGTCGCCGCATCGAAATTCGAGATGAGCAGATCGCCCGTCACGGGGTCGAAGGCGCAGCCGATTGGGCCTGTGCCCATGTTCGCGAGGACCCTTCGCGAGGCCGCGATGGGATCACCATCAGCATTGATCTCATAAGTGACGACGGCGAGCGCGTCATACTCGGTCTGGATCAGACTATCGATGGTAAATAGCGGCGAACCCGCCTTGAGATAGGCAAAGCCCTCCGCCCCGTTATCCGGGAGCGTCGCCTTCTCGGTGACGCCAGAGATGTCGAAAGTCCCGGCGCCATCTGCCGTAATGGATGCGTCATACCACTGACTGGTTTCGTAGGTGACGAATTTGATTCTCCCGGCCGCGGCGAAGCCTCCTGGAACGAATCCGACGCCGCCGGTCGAGATCGCGACCCCGAGCGGAGTCAAATCAATGAGTTTGTCCTCCATCATGCTTCCGGGTTTGATTTGGCCGCAATGGTTGTCCTGGTGAGTGGTATAGAACAGAACACCCTCGGGGCCGTAGGCGAGTCCACCCGACAGACCCTCGCCCTGGATCGCAGCATTCGCCTCGGCGACTTTCGTCGCCATGCCTGTGAAGCCGGTGATGTGGTCATTGGCGTCGCGCTCGACACTGATTTCGTAGATCGCGGACCCCAGGGACTCGGCGGCGCCCCCGATGAGGATCGTCTGGTCGTCGCCCGCTTTGAAGACGAGTGGACCATAAGGAAGTGGCAGGCCGGAGACCGCGCCGAGATCACTGATCGTGTAGTCGTCCGCGTAGAACGGGTCGATGGTTTGGGAAAGGGCGGTGCCGGAAACCAGACACGTGGCCGAGATAGCCGCGATGACGAATGTTGTCTGCGCAGACGGAATCCATCTTCGTCGGCCTGTACCAATAGGGTGGGTCAGCCTTATCGACCTACCTCTTGAGGTACAATGCCGCCGAGAATGGGTCAAAAGGCCGACCCATCCTACTCTACGGCGTCTCGCCGGTTTGCTGATAAGTGCCATGACAGCGGCGATGACCATCATTGCCGGCGCGCCAGTGCCACACTCGCCGCACGGATCCGGTTGGGGGCCTATGCCGTCGACGGAGAGGTCGGCCGTCTCGCTCAGCAACTCGCCACAATCGTTGCCGACCTGACAGTCATACTCGCCCGCATCCTCGGTGGTCACCGAGTTGATCGTGAGCGTTGCCGCCGACGTGCCAAAGAACCGGTCGGCGTCGCTCAGCGCGTTCCCATTGCGCCGCCACTGATACGTGATCGTTCCCTGCCCGGTGGTTGCAACCGAGAAATTCGCCTGATCGCCGGTGCTCACCGATTGCGGAACAGGCTGGTCCTTAATGCCCGGCTCCGGCGACTGATACTCCCACGTATCGTTGGTGTTGCCGAAGTCGCCGCCACCGCCGAAAAGCACGGTCATGTCGCGGGCGCTGTCATAGGCCATCGCAAATTGAATGCGGTCAGGCGGGGAGGGCGATGGGGCCTTCAGGGACCAATTCGTTCCATTCCATCTCCAGGGCTCGCCATTTGGTGAATTGTCGACTCTCCCGCCAAAGAGCACGGTCAGTCCGCGAGGGCTGTCAAAGATCATTTGGTGTTCGGAGCGACCCGCCGGTACGTCTCCGGTCGGCGCCCGGTTGGTCCAGTTCGTACCATCCCACTCCCATGTCTCCGCCGACTCGGGCTCACCGCTTCCGCCGCCAAACAGCACGACCACGCCCCGGGCAGAGTCGTAGGCCATGGCATGCGCAGCCCGCGGCGAAGGCGAGTTGGCCGTGGTCTTCAGCGACCAGTTCGTGCCGTCCCACTCCCAGGTTTGATTGTTGGCGGGGACGTTGTCTCCGATTCCGGCGAACAGCACGGTCACTCCGCGCGCACTGTCGTAGGCCATCGCATGACCCGTCAGCGGCGAAGGCCGGGAAGCCGGCGATTTTTCCGACCAATCCGTGCCGTCCCATTCCCATGTGTCACCGAAGATGTTGTTGTTGATATCGGCCCCGCCATAGAGGACGATCACTTCTCGCTCGCTGTCGTATGCCATGGCATGAGAGTGGCGGGCTGGAGGCGATGTGCCCGTGATGAACTTCTCCGACCAGTTTGTGCCATTCCATTCCCAGGTGTCGGGAAGAACAAGCGATCCAGTCGGGGGATCGTCGATGCCGCCGAAAAGCACCGTTACGCCCCGCTGGATGTCGAACGCCATTGCGTGCAGTCGCCGTGGCCCCGGCCATGCGACGGGATCCTGTGGAAGCAGCGACCAGGTTCCCGCGCATTGAGCCACGGCGTCTACGATTCCGCAAATCGCCGCCGCGAGAAATGCCGAAGTCGCAATCAAGCAACGGACACGATTCAAGCGTTGATGTTCACAGCACATAAACAGCTCCTTTCGCCGAATGCCGCTGATTACTGCGGCAAAAGGTCTTGGAATGAAACGAGACCTCGACAGTGATCATCGCCACGGCGCCAAATCCGCACTGAGTTGATTTTCTAGGCGCAAGGCACATGACGAAATCCTCTCAGGGGCTACCAGGGAGTCGCCAGTTCGTCCTTGATCAGTTGACCCCACTCGGTCGGCAGGAGATCCATGCCGATGCCGCACAGTTCGTTCGCGAAATCCTGTATTAGATTTGGCGGACAGTTCTGGTGAAATGTCCAAGCCAGGTGCGGAATGTCGTTCTCTCTCGCGAACTGGATGAGCGCGCGGCAGTCGTCCATTGTCATGCTGTCTTCGGCGCCGGCCGTGATCGGGCCGAACTCGCCGATGACTACCGGAAGGGATGCCGCGGGGCTTGCAAGCAGCGTGTCGATGTGGGAGGCCGGCTTATAGAAGTGAATCTCGTAGGCGATGTTCTCGCCGCCGCCGGCGGTAAGCGGATGCTCGACGTAGTAGTCGAGCCGCCGCGCCCACCATCCGGTACCTTGTGCAAGAATGACGTGATGTATGGCACCGTGCGCATCCTCGACTTCGCGAATGGCCGTGGCGGCGCGATTCATCGCCTCCCAGACTTCCGCGTCCTGCGCGCCATCTAAATTCTCCTGCGGCTCGTTCGTGATGCCGAACAGCACCTTTTTGTCGTCGACCAGGAGTTCGGTGAGCGATCTCCAGACCTCGTCCGTCTCCGGCGTCGGCCACTCTTGTGCATTGACCGTCGGCTCGATCCAGAGCGAGACCAGCACATAAACACCGGGTCTCGCGGTCATAAATGAAACGATGTCGAGAATCTCGGCCCGATAGTCGGGGTCATCCAACAGGCCCAGCGCCGGTACTGCAAACGGGTCCGGCGGGATTGGCCGACTTTCCAGTGTCAACCGCACGAAGTTGGCGCCCCAGTCATCAATCAGCACGGCTGCCCGGCGTTTGACCTCATCCGGATTGCTGTCCTCGTACAGGCAAGCGCCGCACCCGCGCGTGTCGTGCAAATTCGCGCCCCGTCCGCGAAATGGGCGCGATCCACCCGCGCCGTCATCGATCATGATGCGATTGCCTTCGGTGAACAATACACCCTCCGGATCCTCATCCGGCATCATTTCGCAGCCCACCCAGCCACTGATCAGGAGCAGCCCTGCCACAGCGAAGGGCGCACCCCTGGCCCGAAGAGTATTTCTGTGCCAGTGTTTCGAACGCGGCGATCGCTTCGAGCGACCGGCAATTAGTGCCATGCCCGCGACAGCCATCACCAGCGCGGCGGGCATTCCATCCCCGCACACGCCGCACGGCACCGGTTGCGGCCCCGGCCCGCTTCCTTCACATGCGTCGCCGACACCGTCATCGTTCGCGTCTTCCTGGCCGGGATTCGAGTCGTTTGGACAGTTGTCTTCCGCGTCCGGCACCTGGTCGCCATCCGCGTCGTCGGGTGTCGGCTCGCAGACATCGCCGACGCCATCGCCGTTTTCATCGGCCTGATCGGTATTCGCGACATCCGGACAGTTGTCGTCGTCGTTGACGATCCCGTCGCCGTCGCGGTCGATCGCGAGGGCGCCATTCAATAGCACAACGAACCGGTAATCCGTGTCGTTGCCGCCGAAGCCTTGTGCGATACTGACAAAATACTCACCGGATTCGTCGGCGGTCACGGGGCCGACGGCGGCGGCGTCGCCGGGGCCTTCATGCGCACTCGCAAGGATCGTGGTCCCATCAGGGCCGATGATCGAAGCAATCGTGTCCGTGTCGAGGTCATCCTTGTCAACGTCCTCATCCACGATGAGCACGATGGTCTGTCCCGCGCTCGCGTTGAAAGAAAAGAAATCGGTGTCGAAGTCGGGAACCACCCCCGTCATCATGGGTGCGGCGATCGGATTCGCCTCAACAAATGAATTGTTGCCTTCGGATTCTTCGATCGATGCGTCAAACCGCACGATGGCCTGGTAAAGCCGATAGGGTGTCATCGTTTCGTTCGACCCGATTTCCCTGACTTCGAAGAATGTGTTTCCGGCGGTCGTCAGAACGGCGCCACCGATGGCGGAGGACGTTCCCGGGCCGTCGTCATCATCCCGTTCGAGCACAGTTGTGAAATCGTTATCAACAACAGCGAGGTCGGAATCAACGCTGCTGTCGGACTCACTTGTGTCGAGATAGGCGAATACCACATTGGAAGCAGCCACACCGCTTATAAGCCAGAAGTCGGATTCGGCGATCGGATCGATTCCCCCCACACCGATGTCGCCGGCAACCAAGACGGTGCCGGTCGGACCAGTATCGTTGGGCTCTACTTCTTCGACCTCGGCCGCGAAAGCGAGCGAGCTGATGCACAGGGCAGCGGTGGCAGCGAGGATGGGCAATGCGGGGTGGTTTAGTCTCTTCGCCCCATCATCTAGTGAATAACGTCGTCGTCTCGCGCCTCTTGTGATGAGCGTCACTATTGCGGCACTTATCATAATCGTCGGAGCGCCGGCACCGCATGCGCCGCAGGGTTGGCCGCCTATACCTTCGCATACATCGCCGACGCCGTCGGCGTCGGCATCCGCCTGATCGTTATTGGCGACGTTGGGGCAGTTGTCGCCGCATGCGACGCCGTCATCGTCATCGTCGGTGCACACCGGGCCTTCGGCAGGAGCGCCATCGACGAGCACGACGAAGCGGTAAGCCGTGTCGACTGCGCCGGCTTCACCTTCGATTCGGGCGTAGAAGGTTCCGGTCCTTGGCGCATTCACTGCGCCAGCGGCATTTGCGTGGTTATCGATGAAATTGTCGCCCGCCGCGAGAACCGTCTGGCCGTCGGAATCGAGAATCGAAATGAGGGTGTGTGTCGGCGAGGAGTTTTTGTTGGAATCGTCATCGACGATCAATACGATGGCCTGTCCTTCCTCGGCAACGAATGAGTAGAAGTCGACGTCGCTGTCGGGCGCGTCTCCGGCCGTCGCGGGACCGTCAAGAGGATCGGCCTTGGCGGCGGTGTCGTTGTCTTCGGACTCGCTCGCAACATCATTGGGCGTGACCACGAGCTGATGGAGGTGATAGTGATCGAATTGCTGCAAGCCCGCGTCAAAGGGCTTCACCTCGAAAAAAACGCCGCCGGAAACCGCTACCGCCGCGCCGGCCACGGCGGAAGAGTCTGCCGGACCGCTGTCGTCGTCGGACGTGATCAACATGCCGTCTTGACCGTAAATATTGAGTATCGAGTTGGTGCTATTCACGGCGCCGGTCGTATCCACGTAGGCGAAAATTAATTGGGCCACCGAGGCGTTCATGACCGACCAGGTGTCAACGTCCCCAAAGGTGATGGCGCCGAGTCCGATGTCGCCGGGGTCCAACGGCGTGGCGGCGGATATCATGTCGTTGGGCTCGATTTCGTTGACGACCTCCGCGGTCGCGGAGGCGGTCATGCAAAGCGCCACAACGAGAATCAACGAACCGTTGCGAGCCGTTCGCAAGGACCCACTCCAGCGGCGCTTCGCTCCAGTCAACGCGAGCAGCATCATCGGCATCATCAGTGCCAATCCGCCGCCGCACAGGCCGCAGGTGCAGTCCAGCTCCCAGGTCTCCGAGCTGAGATTGTCGTCTTCGAGGCGGCCGCCAAACAGGGTCGTGACTTCGCGGCCCGTGTCGTACACCATGGCGAAGTTATTTCGCGCCCCAGGGCGAGTGCCGCCGGAAATCTGCGACCAATTCGTCCCATCCCATTCCCACATCTCATCCGTGGCGACGTCGGCCTGAATATCGCCGCCACCGAAGAGCAGGATCACGCGGCGATTCGGGTCGTAGATCATGGCATGACTAAAACGCGCGGAGGGCGAATTGACGGGAGAAAGCTGCGTCCACGCGCCGCCATCCCAGGTCCACGTCTCGCGGTTCGGCTCACCCCCGACTTCGCCGCCGAACAGAAGCACAACCCCGCGGGCACCGTCGTACGCCATGGCGGGATTGAGCCGCGCGGAAGGCGCGCTGTCGGTCGGCTTCAATGTCCAGTTGGCGGCGGCGCCATCCCATTCCCAGGTCTCTTCTCGATGTTCGGGTTCGGAGAAACCTCCGAAGAGCACGATGACATCGCGCACGGTGTCATAGGCCATCGCATGACCCACTCGCGCCCCCGGCGAGGCGGCTGGTATGACCTGTGTCCAGTTGCCGCCGTCCCATGTCCATGTCTCGCTTGCGGACGGATCAGCGATGAATTCCGCAAGTCCGCCGTACAAGACAGCGACACCTCGATTACGGTCGTATGCCATGGCATGAGCGGCGCGAGCCGACGGCTCGTTGGCCGGGTCCATCTGCGACCAGTTATTTCCATCCCAAGTCCAGGTCTGGTTGTCTGCCTCACCGTCGTCATCAACCCCACCAAAAAGCAGTGTTCTAACGCGGGCACTGTCATAGACCATGGCGTGGCCGGCGCGGGTTGAGGGCGAGGCGGCGGAGGTGCGCTGCGTCCAGTCATTGCACTGGGCAGCCGCTCGGTAGTCCGTATTCAACATGACCAGCAGAACGATCGCGGCGACGCCACGGAACCGATTCGATCTTCGGCGTACGCATAGTGCCGTGAACGCGGCAATGGCAAGTCCCATCGGCATTCCGTTGCCGCACTCGCCGCACGGCGCAGGCGGCGGGCCGGTCTCGTCGTCGCAGGCATCGCCGAGGCCGTCGCCGTCGGCATCCTCCTGTTCGTCGTTTGCGACGTCGGGGCAGTTGTCGCAGGCGTCGCCGAAGGCGTCGTCATCGCCATTGGCCTGATCAGGATTTTCCACATCTCGGCAGTTGTCGGAACAGTCCTCAGTTTGGCCGTCGGCGCAACCACCAAAGCAGACGAAGTCATTGGCGATGCCGTCGCCGTCGACATCGGGCAGGCCGCCGAAGCGGATGTCGTCTACAAACTCGGTTTCAAAATCAGATCCGGTGACTGCAAATGAGATACTGAAGAGGGCCGAATCAGAGGCGATGCCATAGAAGAAGCCGACGCTGTCGGTGATCGCCGCGTACGATGCGATCTTGACGCTTTCGGTATTGAAAACGGTGATGTCCACGCGGCTGGGCTCGCCGGCAAAGATCTTCATGCCGACGGCATGGATGTTTGTTTCCTGAAAGACCACTTCGAGCGCGACCGCCGCACTATTCGGCGCGGCGACGAGTGATTTGGACGTCGTGGCGATTGGAGAAATGGGGAATCCTTTGCCGACGGCTTCGAAGTTACCTCCGGCCGCTCGCAGCTGCATTCCCGCCGCGATGGCTCCGTCTGGAAAGCAGGCCGTTGCGGTATCGCTCTCGAGAACTGGCGTTCCGCAATCCAGGCTGGTTTCATCGTCTACCGCGGCAGATTCAAAGTCCTCGACAACGACATTAGATGCAAAGGCATCAAAGCTTTCGGCACTGTTGAACAACCGCACCCCACAGTCGAACGAGGCGCAGTCCGACCCGAAACCGCCCCAATGGCCGCCGGCTTCCTCGCAATCGTCACGTGTCATTGCCTGACAAGCGCACGCGACGTCGCAGCAGGCACCGGTAGGTTGGGTGCATTCGGCCGAGGTACATGAGCTACCGACTCCCTGTAACGTGCCGCCCAGGGCTGGGCAGGTCGCGGCGTCGAGATTGTCACGGCAGCTACCGTCGGGTAGACAGCAGGCATCTCCGGCGGCGGGAGCCGTCACCGCGAATTCACAGACGCAGAAACAGACAATCCCAAGGAAAACTGAACCGCACGACAAGGAGCGATGCATGGCCGGACTTTGACGCGACATGACGTGTTCTCCTTTTTGATTTTCAATGCGGAGCCGGCCAGTCTGAAATCGCCGGTTCTGGCGCGGACCGGCATCGATCGGGGAGCATGCACGATACCCAAAATGCGCTCCACAAATGACAGCGAGGATGAATTAGGAAGAAATGTTTTTGGCCGCTGGGACACACCTGGTTCCTTTAGGTTTTCCCCGAGCGGCTGGGGGAGGGACGGACCAAAGGCGATTCGGACGGCGCGTCTTGGATTTGCCTTGCGACAAATCGACTCCATTTTAGTTGCGCTCAAAATTGGCTCGGCCGGAGATGAAAATGATGTAATCCCGCGATCGCGGTGTTACAATTACGTCATCTTCGCAAGTCCATTGCGGCCTGAACTTTGAAGGTAAACGCCACTAGCGAGGTGATGAACTGATTGTTACCTCCGAGGCAAAAAATCGAGCGCATTCAGCATTTTGGGCATCGATTCTCAATGGAAAGTCAGGGATAATCTCTATTTGTGACTGCGCATTTTCATGCGCATCGGATGTGCCCATGTCCAGCGCCGCCCCGACGCTCGATCCGCCGAAAGCCGCCCCAGCGGATCCCTCCCGCAAACCGAAGCCGCAGCCGGCCTACAACGTCGTGCTTCTCAACGACGACGACCACTCCTACCAATATGTGATCGAGATGCTCGGCAAACTCTTCGGCCATCCGGAGATGACCGCCTTCGTCATGGCGAAGGAAGTGGACACCGCCGGCCGCGTCATCGTGGAAACCACGACGATGGAGCGCGCGGAATTGAAGCGCGACCAAATTCATGCGTATGGCGCGGACTGGCGTATTCCGCGATGCAAAGGCGCCATGAGCGCGGTGATCGAAGCGGTCGAGTGAGTGCCGTTGTTAACCGGACTCGGTCGCGTCAAATCTCCACGGCGGCCAGCGAAGAAAATAGACGATCAAGAACGCGACGCTCGGAACCAACGCAGCGACGTACCATCCCAGATCGGCGATGGAATACGCTCGACTCAAGACAGTGCGGGAGGGCTGCGCGGGATTCACGTAACAGGGGATCGGCCTTGACGAAAGCTGATGGCCGCTCAGCAACGCGTGCCAATCGCGCTTCTTCTGATCGCCGAGAGAGACGGGCGCTATTGTGTGACCTTCGTACTCTCGGCCATTCCATTCATATTTGTAAGTGCAGCGCAGCGAAATAACCCGGCCAAATCGACGCCAACGGGATGCCTCGATGAGCGACGATCGGCGCACGAGGGCGGTTGTTTCGCGCCATTCGCTCAGATCGCCGTATTTCACCAAGTATCGACCGATCACATAGGAACAAACGCCGGTGGCGATGAGAGCAACGAGGGCAAGCTGAGTGACGACTTTCATGGCAAGGTCACAGGACGCGACCATTCGTTAGTCGGCGCTGGACCGGTCGGCTTTGGCGTCAGGCTTCAGGAGTTTGGCCGCGCCGAGTTCCTCGAAGCGGGTAAGGTCGGTCCAGAAGGTGCCCTCGCCGGCGTAGAAAAGTCGAATCTGCTGCGGCCGGAAATTCTCGGCGAAGGTAAACAGGTTATATGCCTGCGGCGAGCCGAAAGCGTCAACCAGCAGCTTATATCCCTGCGCCTCGGCGTCCTGCTTCGATCGCTCCACATCGGCACGCGCCTGGCCGAGAATCTGTACGCGCTGCGCTTCGAGTTCCGCCACCTTCTGCTGGACGGTCGCAATCTCAAGTTCGGCCTGCGCGTGGATCTGCGCCGCCTCCTTCTCGGCTTCCGCAAGAATTCCCGCCGTGATCACGCGCGTGTCGGCGCTGATGGTCTCCCGGGCGATGTCGATCTTCTTGCGCTCCTCTTCGAGTTGCGCCTTCACCGTGGCGGCCTCGCGCTGTTTTTCCTTGGTGATCTGGCTTTCCATGGCGATGTAGCTCTGCTGAATCGTGCGCTTGAGGTCCTCGGTCACTTCGCCGCCCTGGGGATCCGACAGAGGCGCATGCACCTCGATCTCGCGCACCAGCGCCAGCAGAACTTCGATGTTCTTCGCCCGGCAGATGCGCTGCAGCTCGGCGGTGAGGTCCTGCTGAAACAGCTCGCGCTTCTCGCCCTGGATGAAATCGCGGGCCGCATAGGTCGAGCCGATGTTGCGGCAGATCGAGCGCAACTGAGGCGCGATTACCTTCTCCAGCACGCCATCAACGTTGCCGAACTCGTTGATGATTTCTGCCGCATGGGCCGGGTCGATCCCCCAGACGACCGTCACGCCGACCTTGATCAGGAAACCCGTATCGGAGGGAAACGAAATCCCCTCGTTGTTCACGTCGTCGGAGTGCAACTGCGAATATTCGTTGAACCCGATCTCGACGAGTGTCACTTTTCTGACGCGCGGATTGATAAAGTAAATCCCGGGTTGCAGCACGTCGCGGACCGTGCCGCGCCGGCCCGGCTCCGCCAGCGGCCGCACATGGCTCACCAGCTCCGGCGGAATTTCCTCGGCCGCGGCGGCATCGGACGGGGCGGGTAGCTCGACCTTCTCATAGGAGGGCGTCTGCCCGCCGACGTAGGGCACGCTGCCGCCCGCGCCCATGTCGAACATGTTCGTCACCACCCCGACGAACCCCGCGGGAATGACCGTCGCCGGATAGAGTTCGACCGAGTACACGTTCGGATTCAGCTTGTACGTCCCCGGGGTCAGCACCTCTTCGAGAATGCCCTGATAGCCCGAGTCGCGTTTCACGATGTATTGGCCGGCTGGCTGCTTTTTTCCCACGCGGCGCGTGACCACGCCGATCTGCGGAAACTCGCCCTCGAACTTCAAGGTGCCGCGCTTGAACTTTTCGCGCTGCTCCGGCGTCATGTGGTGGACGATTTTCCACGTCGTCGGATCGCCGGCGGGAATGTCGGTCAGATCTTCCAGCTTCCAATCCCAGCGAATCGGGTCGCGGAAGTGGCGGCCCGGTCCGAGCACCTCCAACTGGATGCCGCGCTGATTCAATTCCGTCGCGACCGATTCACCCTCCGGCAGCGTTTCGCCGGTCTTCTTGATGAGAACCGCGCACTTGCCGGCGGGCACATAAATGCGAAACGTCGTCCAGACGATCGCCAGAACGAGTCCGGTGAGAAGCAGTACCGACCCCGCAATGATGCTGATCAGCCGTTTCATTACTTGCCCTCCTTGGAGGCCGTCGCGAGCGGAGCCTGAATCTTGAACGATTGAAATTCCTTGAAGATGTCCGCGAACGTCCCCTCGGTGTCCGAGATAATCGACTGAATCGCCGGCGCGGTCTTCAGCAGGAAGAAATGCTGGGCATAGGCGGTGCCGTCGCCAAACG
Source organism: Phycisphaerae bacterium (assembly GCA_035557035.1). GTDB lineage: Bacteria > Planctomycetota > Phycisphaerae > UBA1845 > UTPLA1 > JADJRI01. The sequence continues at coordinate 5,618 of DATMEE010000135.1, read as the reverse complement.
CCGCGACGGCCTTGGCCAATGGCTCGGCTTTCGCCTTGAAGCTGAACAGGACGACGTTGGCGTCGGCCTCGCCGCGCGACCGGATGGCCGCCGCTTCTTTTTCAGCGGCCTGCAATTGGAGCTTCGCCACTTCAAAGTGCCGGTTGGCCTGTGTGACCACCACGCCTTTTTCCTGTTCGGCCAGCTTGGTGACCGTGACGACCTGACGACGGGCGTCGCCGATGGCCTTGTTCTGCTCCTGCAACTCGCGCTGCTCGACGAGCTTCGCCTCGGACTTCGCCTCCTGCATTTGGTTGGTCGAACGATCGGTCTCCTGATCGGCCTGCTCGCGCTGGCTGATCAGGTTGGCGATCTCCTGCGGCGGCAGAATATCCCGCACCAGGGCCGCACGGATGTCGATGCCCTGCTGCCAGCAGTCGTCCTTCAGCTCCACCAGCAGCCGAGTCTGAAATGCCGAGCGCGTTTTCCCGCTGATGAATTCTCGAGCCCTCAACTTCGATCCCTGAATCCGCGCGACGCTGCGCGCGTTCGGGAGAATCACCTTGTCGAGGATGTCGCGGGTGTCGCCATACGAGACCGTCACTTCCGCGACGCGGTCCGGCCGGATGGCCCATTCCACCGTGCCCTCGATCGTGATCGTGAAGCTGTCGCTGGAGGGAAAGAAAATGGCGTCGTCGCCGACCAGATCGTATTTGTGGCTGCGGATGTCGACGATGTCGATGCGCTTGAGATATGGATTGTAATACTCCAGGCCCGGCGGCAGGGTTTCGCGCTGCACGCCTTTTTCGTCGGCCTCGACGACGTAGGTGTTCTGGGCCTTCGGCTCGACGCCGCTCAGCAGTGTCACGACCCCGACATGGCCTTCGGGAATCTGTACGGCGGGGAACATCTGGACGTCGTAGGCCAGCAGGTTCACGTCGTGCCGCCCCGGGCCGAGCACCTGCGCCACAGGCCCGCGCTCGTCGGGCTCGGTCGCCACCGTCTTGGGATAGGGCAGGGGCTTGCCGAACTTGCGAATCAGCACGCCGATCTCGTTTTGCTTGATGATCGTGCTGGGGACGACGTAGGCTTCGCGGGTGTAGGGATTCGGAAAGTACCGGCCCTCCTTGCGAACTTCATACTGTATACCCTTGAATCCCTCGCGAACCTCCGACGCGCTCAGGCCTGTTTTCTTCGCGATCGTCTCGACCAGCTCCGGATACAGCACCACCTGGTCGCCGTGGTCGTGGTACAGCTCCTTGGGCAGATCGCGGCCGGTCTTGTTCACGTATGCGAGCAGGCGGTTCGTCTCCACCTCGACGCGAATGACGAACCAGAAGATGAGAAAACTGAAAAACAAGAGGACCATGAACCCGGCGAGGCCGATCGCGAGCCATGCCATCCTGCGGTTCTTCACCACTTTCCCAAGAATCTCGTCGGTGATCGACATCGTTTTGCTCCCGCCGCATTGCGGCCTGTTAATTCAATGGGCGCCCGCATCGGCCGCAGAATTCACCATCCATGGAATTTGCATGGCCGCACTCCTGACATTGCCGGGGCGTCGCGCCGTCCGCCGAGCGAATCGCGCGATTCACCCTGCTTCGCCGGCGCGTTGCGAGAAGCAACAAAAGCAGTCCGACGGCGATGCTAGCGACCGCCACGACCGCAACAAGAATGGTCATGCGCCCAATCATCTGACATCCGCATGAAGTCGTCTAACGGCTCGATGCAGAGAGTATAACGGATTGGGCGGTGAGCGCGCGCTTATAAAACGCAGGCAATTTTAGAAGTCATTCGGCGTTGGCGGCGTTGTCGGCGCTCAATTCATCGAGGAGCGCGACGGCCCGGCGGAGGTGTGGGATCACGATCGATCCGCCGACGATGAGGCCGACGTTGAAGATTTCGATGATCTGCTCGTTGGTCGCGCCGAGTTCCTTGCAGCGGATGGTGTGGTAGGCGATGCAGTCGTCGCAGCGGAGGACCATCGACGCCGCCAGTCCGGCGAACTCCTTGGTCAGCGTCGGCAGGGATCCCTTCTCATAGGCCTTGCCGTCGAGCGTGAAGAAGCGGTTGATGTTGAGATTGTCCAGCTCGAAGATGCGTTTGTTCATCTTCTTGCGGAATTCGCGGAATTCGCTCAATCGGCTCGGCATTTGGCATCCCTCCTCGAATACAGCTTGTCGTAATAGTAACTCTTTACCGCGTTAGCCGGGCAACATCTTACGGCATGGGTAGCGGAAGGCCATTCACGGCGGTGGCGGGGTGAAGTTGGAGAAGGCGGGAGAGGTAATCGAGGGCGTCACGGCCGTGTTGCCGGCAGGTGGCGAAGATACTCGCGAGGACTTCGAGCGCATGGGCGCCGGCGGTCGTGCGGTTGCCGCCGAAGACCTTGCGATTGACCACGGCCGGGCGGATGGCCTGTTCGGCGCGCCAGTTGGTGGCGTCGAATCGCGGGTCGTACAAGAAGGTGAATATTTCATCGCGATGCTTTTGCAAATGGGCCTGAAACGTCACATTGAGCGCGTAGGAGAGGCGCATGGCCATGAGGGCGTCGAGTCGATTTTCCAGTCGGCCGCGGACGACGGCCAATCCATGTTCGCTGACGGCCCCCGCCGCGCGTCGGTCGCGCAGGGCGAGGGCATCGAGAAGCAGGACTTTAACCCTTTGCGGAAAGCGTTTCGCGCCTCCCCAGGCCCGCTCCAGCAGTTCGCCGGCACGGCGAAGCAAATGAGCGACACACTGCTGATGCACGGCCTTCTTCAACCGGTCATAGGGGGCCCAGCCATCGTGCGTCATCCCTCCGGCATAATCAGCGCCGAGCACTTCCGCCAACACGTCGAACCCGCGACTGGGTCGAACGACATACAGCGTGACCCGGTCGGTGACGAAGTCCCACAGCCAGTGCAGCAGGCCGCCGATTTTCCAGCCCGTCTCATCGGGTACAACGCCGTCGCCGTGACGCACCATGGCAGCCAAGTGGTCGTACACCGGCTCGCATCGCCCCGCGGCGCGCTGCACGGTACGGGCCGCGCCACCGGGCGACAGCGGAATGCCGTATACGTCTTTGAACAATCCGACGATGTCGCCATAGGAGAGACCGTAGCGGTTTTTCATCAAGGCGATGGTCGTCTGCGCGTCCGCGCCGAGTTGGCAGGCCGCGGCGCCCAGGGCGTCGGAAGTCTGCAAGGGATGGCGCGGTTGAATACGCTTTCCGCAGCAGCGGCAGCGACCCACGTGAATGTCGAAACGGCGGTGGATCGGCTGGCGTGGAATCTCGATCTGATGTTGCTGAACGACGGTCTCTTCCCGCACCGTCCCGCCGCAGTCGGGGCAGGACGATGGCGCCGGCACGTCGATGACTTCATCGGGCCGCGTGGCCGGGGCCTCGCGATGGGCATGCCGGCCGTGGTCCTTGCCCGACTTTCGTCCCGGTGTTTTCGGGTGGGGTTTAGGTGCTCCTTTGGAAAACGGCGCCGCTTGGCGCTTGCCGCCCCGCGTGGCTTGGTCAAGGAGATCTTCGAGTTGTTTTGATGCGAGCTTCGAGCCGAAGGATGTGGGCGTCTTGCTGAGCGATGCGGGCTTCCAGTCGATCGACGACCGTAAGAAGCTCCTCGCGCGTCAGCGATTCGTAGTCCCTGCGTGCCATCCTGGCCGTTCCTCGCGCCGCTCCGCAGCACTCTACTATTATAGAATCGGCCGACGGCTCCCCAAGAAATGAGGTCAGGGCGGTAAAGAGTTACGTTTGATCTTGGTCAGGCGGTCGTTGAGGTCGTACTCCACGGTCGTGGCGATCCCGTTGGCCAGTGCCGCGCTGGTGCGGCGGTCGGCCACGTCGTGGCCCCAGGTCGCCCCGATGCCATTGCCGCCCGTGACCGACGACAGCCGCAGCCGCTGATCCGAGGCGTGCGTGACCTCTCGCCCGCCGGGGTACTCGGTGATGCGGCGGACGTCGTTGGCCGCCACCACGTAGTCATACAGATTCACGTACGAAGCCGCATCGACCAGGAACGCCTGGGTGTGCGAATCAACCCGGTCGGCCTGGTCGTTGCGGATGGTTGAGGCAATTGAAATGCTCATTCCTTCGGCGTGTCGATACTTTCGGGTGCCTCGCAAGCAATTGGCAATAATTCTTCACGAATGAACTTTAATCGTGATTCCAACATGTCCGCATACTCCCGCGTTGGCTTAGCATTAACTGGGATGAGCTCTTTGACCGATTTACGTTTCTTGACGGCCTCAACCCACTTCTGCATTTCAGTTGTGTAGCCCTCAAGCGCGGTCGCGGCATCTCGATTGTCATTGCAGATGTAAGCCGGAGGAATATCGCCGACGATGACCCAAACCGTAGAATCAACTCCCTTCTTTGCAGGAACGAACCTGAAGAAAAAAACGGCTAAAACACCCTCCCAGCCCAGAGCCCAATACCCCCTTACTATTTCTTTACACCATTCGTGCGATAGAAGATAAGATGACGCTTCAGATGCCATGCCACGAAAGGTATTCTCGGTTTTATTTCCCGTAATCGCTTCGATGGGAACCATCTTCGGCGTATGAGAATCCACAATCTTCTGGAATGCCACATCATTTCTTGTCATCGCAGCCCTTCTTATCTTTTTCCGCCTTCTTTTTCTTTGCTCTCTTTCCCCATCTTTTGAAATCACCTTTTTTCTTATGATGCTCTACATGTTTTTTTCGAGTCTTCGGCTCGACATTATCAACGTCATCAGTTCCGCCGTCGGCTTCAGGTTTCTTATGATGAACATCCTGGTTGTTTCCCTTTTTATCCTTGGGCCACGGCTTGCCATGCTTCTCGCTCCACTCCTTGCGGAGTTTCGCCGATGACTTCTTTACTTTGCCGAGTACTTTTTTCGCCTTATCTGCTAATTTGAGGGCCTTTGCCGCTTTCGCGCCGATCACAATTGCAACCGCAATCTCATCACCCGGAATTGGCGTGAGGGTCGTTGCGACCAGAACAGCTGTTTCCGGTTCAGTTGCGGCAATAAAGAGGTTGGCTGCATCGGTGCTAATACGATTCCCGGCATCCGAAAGGTGAGTTTTATTCCCAGCGTCGTTTATTGCGGCATCGAGATCAGCCGAATCGTCATTCCATCCTTGATCCCGTCCATCAAGACCAAGTGGATCAATCCAGCGCATCGGGGAGGAACGAACATATTCATAAAGATTGAATCCGCCTTCATACCCAATCGGATCCTGCTGCAGCCACCGTCCCAAGTCCGGCGAGTAGCTGCGGTAGAGGAAGTGATACAGTTCGAGTGAGGCGTCGTAGCGCTGGCCGGTCCACATGAAGGGGTTGCGGAAGCCAGAGAAGCAGGGGCCGCCGGGCGCGACTTCCAGCGCTTGCCAGGTGCCGCCGCCACCGCCGCCGAATTCGATGTGGGTCTTGCCGTACGGGTCATAGGTGTATCGCTCGACGACTTCGCCCGATGCGCCGGTCAATCCGACCACACTGCCCAGGGCGTCGTGGACATAGTGATACGTCCATGACGGACCGTTGGTGCCTACGGGCACCATCGCGCCGACGTGATCGACCATCGCCACCGGCTCGGGGAAGCGAGCGCCCCAGATGAATTCGCGGGCCAGCGTGTAAGCGGCACATTCGGGGTCGGAGTCCTCGCAGA
>DATMEE010000134.1:0-9597 GCA_035557035.1 Phycisphaerae bacterium | reverse complement strand
AGGTTCAGCGTACCCCGTTGCTCCGAGGAAATGGCGACCGTGCCACCAACGTGCCATGTAGGCCGATCGACGCCCGCTGGTTGCCATGAATGAAGGCCTTGGGCAGCGAACACGATCTCAAGCGCATCGTCTCGGACGCTTTTCAGTTTGACAGCATACGCGTGGCCGCGTTGCCATTCAGTCCCTATTTGCTCACTATGCAGGCTACAATACTGTCCTTCAGGGAGGCGAAATACCACGAAGGTCATTGCATCCTCGCCCAGAGTTCTTTTTATTTCAGCCCCCACTTGGCTCCAGTCGCTTGTGGCTTGCCTGCGTTCGAATATTTCATCAACGGCCGTTCGACTTGCTTCCCATCGATGTGTTGGAACCACGATTACGCCCATGCCGATGTCATGGGTGGGTGTGGAAGCTTCAATTTCCTTTGGTTCGGACCCAGACTGTGACCGGGTTACACGCGAGGATGCCCGGAGCTCCTCCGGAAACTTCGTCAGGTCCACCCAGCGTGGATGCCCCTCCTTCGAATAGTAAGCGGGGTCATCTTCCATCCGCTGCGCGGTCTTCTGCGAGCATCCGGCCACGATCACGACCGCGAGGCCGGCGAGCGTTCTCATCAATGGCATGGACTCACTCCTACGTTTGTTTCAAATTATGACTTGTACCGAATGCTTCCCCCCGAACCTGTAGTATTGCCGCGAGGTGATGACGTTGCCAGCTTTTTTTCGCCACGAGGCCAAATGACCGGTCCGGAAATTCCGGTTACTCTTATCGGGCTCTTGAGTCGAGACCGAGTTTTGACAGAGAGGAGCTCGCGGCCGGCTCCGATTAGAATCGCTTTGCGCGGCGACACGGCCGCTAACCCATGGACGCGCGGCTCTGCAAAATCGTAACTGTTGACGAAATACGCCGAGACCGATTAGATATTTCAGAGGGTGCCATTGATGCGTTGCTCGATTTCCCTTCTGGTTGGCGTCTGGGCGTCGGTCGCCATGCCCTGCCTCTGCACGGCCGGATGGTTTACGCATCCGTGTGAATCGCACGAGACCGACGGCTGCGGCCACGAGAGCGATTGCCCCGACGATCCCTGTGCAAAGTTCACGTCGGCGCCGTTTCCGGCAGGCTCGCGCCTCGGCCAGTCGCATTCAGACAATTCTCTGCTGCAACCTGTCTTCTTTGTGCCGACGATCGATTTCGCTCAGCCCGCTCGGAACTCGAGGTTTGAGATTGGTTCACGCATTGAACACCTGCTTACGCCAGGCGCATTTCTTCCGCTCCTGATTTGATTTCCCCTCATCACGAGTTTTCCGCAACCACCGCGCCGACTTCGCGCGCGGTCAACGTGATTCTTTCGTGAACTCTGAACGGCGTAACGGGAGCGCGTCATGGCATCCATCCTCAGATGGACCAACTTCGCATTCATGCTGGCGGTCGTTCCGCTCTTCCTGGGCTGCGCCCACGTCGAGCCGAATCAGGATTACCAGCGCGTCAACGAGCATCTTCAGCAGACGACTGATGTCGAGATGGGATACACCCCCGGCGATTTGGCTGTCATGGAAAGAGTCGATGAGCTGCAGCGCGAGGGCTTGACGGTTGACGAGGCTGTCCAGCTCTGCGTGCTGAACAATCCCACACTTCAGGCGGAGTATGCATCAGTCGGAATCGCCCGCGCCGATGTCGCGCAGTCGGGTCTGTTTTCGAATCCGAGCCTGGCGTTCTCGGTTCAATTTCCGGAAGGCGGCGGGCGGAGCAACATTCAGGCGAGCCTCGCTCAGAACATCGTCGATCTCTGGCAGATTCCCGTGCGCAAGCGTGCCGCCGAGCGGTCACTCGACGAGGCGATACTGCGCCTGGCGCGAACGGCCTCGCAGCTTTGCATCGATACAAAGGTCGCCTATTACGCCGCGCTCGCGGCGGATGAGAGCCATTCCATTGCGCAGGAAAACCTGCACCTCACCGGCAGCCTGCTGGACGTCGCTCTCGCGCAGCAAACCGCCGGCATCGTGGGCGAGCTCGACGTCAATCTGAACCGCCAGACCGTCCTCGGCTCGCAGCTTGAAGTGCAGCAGACCCGGTTGGATGCGTCGACGGCGCGACGGCGGTTGGCCGTTCTGTTGGGACTGATCGGGTTTGCGGATGATCTCGCGCTCACGACTCCGTTGCCGACGAATACGCATCTTCAGGCGAGCGATGAACTGCTCTTTGAGATCGCGACAGAACATCGTCTGGACCTTCGCGCGGCGAAGAAGGCGGCCGAAGCGGCCGGCGCTCGCGTTGAACTGGAGTATCGTAAGATCATTCCGGAATTCAGCCTGGGGGGCGCGATGGAACGAAACGAACGACGTGCGCTTGGCGGCCGGAAACTGCTGGCGGACACGGCGCTCGCCTCGGTTGCAAACAGAGAGCTCACCGCCCCGGACATTCAGACGCGAGGCGAACGCGATCTTGAACGGCGACAGGAGATTGAAGCGATGTTCGGCCCCGCATTTACGCTGACGCTGCCGATCTTCGATCAGAACCAGGCGCAGATCGCCAAGGCCCGATTCGTGTATGAACAGGCTCTCAAACAGGTGGATGCGCTGGAGCGCGCCATCGTGCAGGAAATTCGGCAGTCGCTGGACCAACTGCAAACCGCCGCCGACATCGTCAGCTTTTACGAGGGGTCTTTGCTCCCGCAGGCGCTCTCGAACCTGGATTTGTCACGCTCGTCGTACGAGATTGGCCGCACGTCTGTCATTATCGTGCTTGATGCGCAGCGCAATCTTCTAACCGCGCGGCGTGCCGCCGTGACGGCGCGACAGAATGCGGCCACGGCGGTCGCCGAGGTGGAGCGGACGACCGCCCAACCCTTCCGGGCGTTGGGCGCGCTGTCTACGCCTGATTCGCAACCAACTACCGCTCCCACAGATAAATAGGTGAACCAATGAAGAATAGTCTACTAACGCTGGCAGTCGGCTCATTTCTGCTGTTGGGCGGCTGTCGCGAAGAGCCCTCCGAAAAACCACCGCAGCCCGAAGCGCACGCAGATGAACACGATCATGTTCACGATCATGACCATGCCGCGGAACATGGGCCGGAGATTCATCTGACCGCGGATGCGGTCAAAAAATATGGCGTGAAGATCGACGTCGCGGCGCTCAGGACGCTTCGGCCGACGTTTCTCGCCCCAGCCCGAATCGCTTTCAACGGCGACGCTCTTGCGCACATCGGTTCACCGCTGCCGGGCCGTGTCGTGGAGCTGCCGGTCAAGCTCGGCGACGCGGTCAAGAAAGGCGACACGCTCCTGACCATCGAGAGTCCCGAATTGGGCGAGGCCCAAAATGACTTTTACGGGAAGCGCATCGAAGCCCAGGCTGCGGTCTCCTCCGTCGAACTTGCAAAGAACGTCCTGGATCGCGTCAAAGCGCTCTACGACGAGAATCGCAGCATTGCGCTCAATGAAGTCCAGACGCGCGAGGCCGAATACCGCAAGGCGCTGGCCGCCCAACAAGTCGCGGACTCCGCCGTCGTGGCGGCGGAGAATAAGCTCCATTTGTTGGGAATGCAGGATGACGGCGTCGATGCGCTCATCAAGACGGGGAAAGTTCAGCCGCGCTTCGCGATTCGTGCCCCGCTCGACGGAGAAGTCGTGGAACGCGAAGTCACGCTCGGCGAGTTGGTGAATCCGGAAAAGGAGCGTCTATTGGCGCTTGCGAACATGGAAACGCTGTGGGTCCTTGCGGATGTTCCCGAGGCGCGGGTTCGAGACGTCGTACTGGGCGCGCCGGCGTACGTCAGGGCTGGCGGTCTCGACAGCCACAAACACGAAGGCTCAGTCTCGTACATCTCGCCGATTGTCGATGCCCGCACCCGATCGGCCCAGGTTCGCGTCGCGATCGAGTGCGACGATCGATCGCTCTGGCCGGGAATGTTCGTGCAGATCGAAATCGTGGCGACGGATCGAAGCGCGCCCGAGCCGGCGCCGGTGGTCGCGGTTCCCGACGAGGCACTTCAAATGATCGAAAATCAGGCCACAATTTTCGTTCCGGTTTCGGGCGAGGAGAACACGTTTATGGCCCGAACGGTGAGCATCGGCAATCCAACCGGCGGGCTGGTTCCCGTGTATTCCGGGCTTGTGGACGGCGAACAATATGTGGCGGAAGGCAGCTTCATTCTCAAGGCCGAACTGGGTAAAGGAACCGCCGAGCACGTGCATTAAGCCGGCGCGTTTTCAAGGAGCTTCTTTCAAATATGCTCGAATACGTCCTTCACTTTTCGATCAAGAGCCGGTGGCTCATCATCACGCTGACGGCGATCGTTGCCGCGATCGGCGTCTATTCCCTCAAGCATCTGCCGATCGATGCGGTCCCCGACATCACCAACAACCAGGTGCAGATCAACGCCGTCGCATCGTCACTCTCGCCTTCGGAAGTGGAAAAACAGGTCACGTTCACCATCGAAAGCGCGCTCGCCGGCATTCCAGGTCTTGAGTCCACGCGCTCGCTGTCGCGCAACGGGTTTTCGCAGGTGACGGCCGTCTTCGAGGACGACGTGAACATTTATTTCGCCCGCCAACAGGTCAGCGAGCGGCTGGGCGACGCGAAAGAATCGCTGCCGCCGGGCGTGGAGCCCCTGATGGGGCCGATCGCGACCGGTCTGGGCGAAATTTACATGTACACGGTGGAATACGAGCATCCGCACGGCACCGGCGCTCGCATCGACGAAGGAAAACCGGGGTGGCAGGCCGACGGCGCTTACCTGACGCCTGAAGGACGCCGGCTCACGTCCGAAGTTGAGCTGGTCGCTTACCTCCGTGAAGTTCAGGATTGGATCATTCGCCCGCAGCTCAAGGGCGTGAAGGAAGTGGCCGGCGTGGACGCCATCGGCGGTTACGTCAAACAGTACCAGATTCAACCCGACCCCATGAAGCTGGTTTCCTATGGCCTGACGTTCGCCGATGTCATCGAAGCGGTCGAGAAGAACAACGTCTCCACCGGCGCCGGCTATGTCGAGCACAAGGGGGAGTCGTATCTGGTGCGCGCGACCGGTCGCATCGAATCCATCGCGCAGATGGAGTCGATCGTGGTCGGCACGCGCAACGGAGTGCCGATCTACATTCGCGACGTGGTCTCGCCCGGCGGCGTCGGCGTCGGCCGCGAGCTTCGCACCGGCTCGGCGAGCGAAAACGGCGAAGAAGTCGTCGTCGGCACTGCAATCATGCTCATCGGGGCCAACAGCCGCACGGTCGCAAAGGCGGTCGACGCGCGCATGACCGACATTCAGCGAACGCTCCCGCCGGGCATCAAGGCCAAGACGGTTCTCAACCGCACCAAGCTCGTCGATGCGACCATAAAGACCGTTCAAAAAAACCTGATCGAAGGCGCGATTCTCGTGATCGCCGTGTTGCTGCTGCTACTCGGCAACGTCCGGGCCGCGCTCATCTGTGCCCTGGCGATTCCGCTGTCGATGCTCATGACCGCCACGGGAATGGTGCAAAGCAAAATATCCGGAAACCTGATGTCGCTGGGCGCGATCGACTTCGGTCTCATCGTGGACGGCGCCGTGATCATTGTTGAGAACTGTCTGCGGCGGCTCGCGGAAGAGCAACGCGCTCTCAATCGAAGACTAACCCTTCAGGAGCGCCTGCACGTCGTCTTCGAGGCCAGCAAGGAAGTGCGTTCGGCCACCGCCTTCGGCGAGGCCATCATCATCACCGTCTACTTTCCGATCCTCGCGCTTACCGGCGTCGAGGGCAAGATGTTTCACCCGATGGCCATGACGGTCATTTTCGCGCTCATTGCGGCGTTCATCCTCTCGCTCACATTCATTCCGGCGATGGTCGCACTGATCATGACCGGCAAGGTTACCGAGAAGGAGATGTTCCTGATTCGCGGGGCCAAGCGGGTCTATGAGCCCGTTGTGCGGTGGGCGGTTCGCTTGCGCTTCGCGGTCGTCGCCGGCGCGGTCGTCGCATTCCTGGGTTCGGTGCTGCTATTCGCAACGCTCGGCCAGGAGTTCGTGCCCACGCTCGACGAAAAGGACATCGCGATGCACGCGATGCGGATTCCGTCGACGTCGCTCACGCAGTCGCAGGCGATGCAAGTGGATGTTGAACGCACAATCGCCCGCTTTCCCGAAGTTGCCTTCACCTACTCGAAGACGGGCACGGCGGAACTCGCGTCCGATCCCATGCCGCCCAATGTCTCCGACACGTTCATTATTCTGAAACCGCAGGACGAGTGGCGCCCCGAAGCTGATCTCGATCGGCTCATCGCCGAGAAGACGGAAGAATTGGAAAAAATGGGTTCGCACGGGGACGAACATGGGCACGCACCTGGTGAGGAACATGAAGAAGGTGAGCACGCTCACGGCGAAATCACAGTAGCGGGGCACAAGGGTAAGCTCATCAAGCTCATCGAACTCACGCTTCAGAGCGTGCCCGGCAACAATTATGAGTTCACCCAGCCGATTCAGATGCGTTTCAACGAGCTCATCTCCGGTGTCCGCGGCGATGTCGCGGTCAAGGTCTACGGCGACGACTTTGAAAGGATGCGAGAAACCGCCGATCAGGTGTTGGCAGTCCTTAGCGAGATTCCCGGCGCGGCCGACGCAAAGGTCGAGCAGACGACGGGCCTGCCCGTCATGACCGTTGACATCAATCGCTCGGCCATCGCCCGGTACGGCCTGACCGTGGCGGATGTCCAGGACGTCGTCGCCGCCGCGATGGGCGGTCGCGAGGCGGGACTCGTGTTCGAGGGCGACCGCCGGTTTCATCTCGTGGTTCGATTGCCGGAGGCCATCCGCGGCAAGATGGATGAACTGAAACGATTGCCCATTCCATTACAGAAGATGCTCGACGAAGAACCAAGGGACGTGCGCACCGCCTCGGCAGGCCATGCCACCGGGCAACTGTCCGAAGTGCCGGAAATGGGCTTCATTCCGCTTGGCGATCTCGCTGATATTTCCGTTGCGGAAGGACCCAATCAGATCAGCCGGGAAAACGGCAAGCGGCGCATCGTCGTTCAGTGCAATGTGCGCGGCCGCGATTTGGGCTCTTTTGTTGAGGAGGCGCAGGCGAAGGTCGCAACTGTGGCACTCCCGCCCGGCGGCTGGCTCGTGTGGGGCGGGCAGTATGAAAACCTGGTAGCCGCAAAAGATCGGCTTACCATCGTTGTGCCGGTCTGCTTCCTGCTGATATTCTTGCTTCTGTTCGCCACCTTCAAGAGCGTGAAATACTCATTGCTGGTCTTCGCAGCCGTGCCGTTGGGATTGACCGGTGGTGTAATGGCGCTATGGGTCCGCGACATGCCGTTTTCGATTTCGGCCGCCGTCGGCTTCATCGCGCTTTCCGGAGTCGCAGTGCTGAACGGCCTGGTGATGATCACCTTTATCAATCAGTTGCGCGAGCGCGGCGAGGCGCTGGAACACGCGATTATCCACGGCTCGCTCACCCGCCTGCGCCCCGTGCTCATGACGGCGCTGGTTGCTTCGCTGGGTTTTGTTCCCATGGCGCTCGCCGCGGGCACCGGCGCCGAAGTGCAGCGGCCGCTCGCGACCGTGGTCATCGGCGGATTGATCTCCAGCACCCTGCTCACGCTCGTCGTGCTTCCCGCACTATATCGAATCTTCTCCGGGCGGCATCCCAGCGGATCGCCCCAGCCACGGCCGGAAACCTGGGAGGCGGACGCAGAATCAAAATGAAGTGGCCGAGCGCACTGGCTCGGCCACTTTCTTCAACTCAATTGTCGGCCGATGTCTTATCGCCTCGAAATTCATCACCAGCCGTGGCGGCGATGGCCGTGGCCGTGGCGGTCACGATTGATGCTGAAGGAAAAGCCGAAATTCGAATGGCGATTCCGTGGAGCGCAGTACGACCGCGAGTTGTATCGCGGTGCATGACCGCTCGAATAACCGCCATTGAATCGGCGCCCGTAATCGCCGCACCCATTGCCTCGATAGTTCAAATAGGAGCGGGAGTAGGACGACCGATCTCCACGCCACCGGCCGCCATCAGCCCTGGCGGAATCGATTCCGGCCAGGCCGAGAACCACGGCTGCGATGCTCAGAGCGATCAAGTTACGACATTTTTGAATTCGCATGGGTGAAACTCCTGGAGCCCAGCGACTCGATTTCCACGTCAGCGGTCGGGCCGGCGACCGATCACGGTCGCCAAAAGTCAGCATCGACCCACTCGACATGCACGAGTCTTCCATCTAGACACTGGATCCCGGGTAAAGATAGTCACCTCGCCGCCCTGCGCTGCTCCCAACCGTTCCGGGTCGCCACATCAACTCGGACCTTCACTCGGGACAGAGTGCTTTCCGGGAGCAGGATCAGCCGCACCCGGTTACTTTCTCGCAGTCTTCTTCTTTCCCGCGGCCTTTTTCGCGCCGCGCTTCGGCTTGGCTTTCCGACTTTTCTTCGTGCCGCGCTTTCCGCCCATGGCCTGGCCCTTCTTGCCGCCCGGATGACCGCGCACCTCGCCCGGCGTCGATCCAAACGGCTCGCCCTCGGTCGGATGCTGGCCGACTTGACCGTCGCCCGGCTGCGTATCGAAGTACTCGCGGTTGCTCTTCCACGCTTTCTTTCCCGTGTTGTGCCCCTCCTGCTTCCCTTTTTGCTGATGTTCCTGCGGGGCCGCCGCGGTCTTCGCCCTGTTCGCGGTAGTGCGTCTCGCCATTGTTAGTTCTCCGTAAGAGTGAGGCGCCGCGAGATTCGCGCGCGCCGGACGGAGTATAGTCGAGCAGACGCAGACCAACTCGGCCGTCGCGCCTGCGACACGACTTCGATACCTACGCCTTCAAAGGCTCCAGCAAATGCGCATTGACCCGGTCCTTTTCCGTCGATCTCAACCCCGGCACCCGGCGACCGGCCTGGTGGGTGTTCAGTCTTGAGGCTCGAAAGCTGAACTATCCTGAAAAAAGCTGAACAACACCCGCTGAAAAGTCGAAAATCGAGAGTCGAAAATCGAAAGGGCTTGGGGGCGAGGGGAGAGAACCACGAAGCGGAAGATGCGGCGGGCGGAATGGTTCGATTCCTGTAAACATAAAAGCGTGCGAGAAGGGTTTCTCGCACGAGCACGCCGCCCACCGCGCGCTTCGCGATTCGCCAAAGATCATTCAGGAAGCCAACAGTCCATTTACGAAAGATCGCACATCGCTCCGGCGGCATTCGCAGATCGCTAATTGTCCAACGCGCCCTGGTCGATCCAGTCGCGCAGGAGGGCAAGGTCGCCGGAGGAGAGCGGCTGGCCGATCAGCGGCATGGTCGAGCCGACAGGCGGGTCATTGGAACTGACTTTCAGGAAGAGCAGGCTGCTGTCGGAATCGCCGGGTGCGATCAACGTGAAGCTGGAGTTCTGCGAACTGGGCTGATCGACAATCGAGCCGTGGGCCTGGCCTTCCGTGAGGCGCATGTCGACACCCACGATACTGGCGAAGCTGCCGTCGCTGTGACACGAAATGCAGTGGGTGTTGAAGATCGGCTGGATTTCGTCGGCGAAGGAAATCTGACGGCCGACGGGGCCGCCGGGAATGTTGGCTTCGCCCGGACAACCCGCGATGAGAGGGGTGAGGAGGCTAAGAAAAGGAACGAACCTGCAACGGTCGCGCAGCAAACAAG